>JAYEJS010000112.1 GCA_034660695.1 Candidatus Thermoplasmatota archaeon
GAAAATTTTTTAGCCAATTTTGGCTGTGGGAAGCCAAAATTTGTGACTGAACTGCATTCATTTTGCAAAATCAATTCATTTCAAAATGAAAAATACAGATTAAAAATCGGCAAATCTGTAACCACCTGAGGCAACGACTTGGCATAGCCCAAGCACTCATAAATGACCCCGACTTTTTGATATTTGATGAACCAACATCAGGACTTGATCCCCGTACAACTCATGAAGTGAGAGGTATTGTTCAATCGCTTACTAAAAAAAACATAACACTCATTCTTTCATCTCATCTGCTTCATGAAGTACAACAAATATGCGATACGGTTGCAATCATAGACAAAGGCAAACTTATTAAAAAGGACAAGATTAGTAATCTGATAAATGAAACAAAAGCAAAGGGTATTCAACTCACAATTACCTGCTTGAATCTTACCGATGAAATCGTTAAAACAGTCGAAGCGGTAAAGGGCGTTGAATACGTGAGTGCAGAGGGAAAAAATATTGTCGTTTACATCCGCGACGAACAAGTGGCAGCAGATATTAACGCTGCAATAATAAATGCTGGAGGGAGAATCACAAAGATGGAAGAATCAACGCCAAACCTCGAAGAAATATTTCTTAAACTAACTGGAGGGGATTAAAATGAATATTTCTTTTGCGTCCGTCATAACAATTGCTCGGAAAGAGTTTTACGAATATTTAAAGACCAAACGATTGCTTATAGTAGGCGGGTTGTATGCAATCGGATTTCTTCTCGCAGTTAGTATCATGTCATACTATAAGAGCCCCGATGATTTTCGGTCTCTTATATCAACTGCCCACTCCATCGTTTCTATATTTTACATCCTGCTTCCTATTACCCTTTCTTATGATTTGATAGCAGGGGAGTGGAGCAGAAAATCCATATTTCTCTTGCTTTCAAAATCTGTCAACAGGGAAGAAGTAATCATTGGCAAATTTTTAGGCATTTCCATAATTATTTGTACTGTACTTATACCTGTTGCTACCATAGGTCATCTCATTGCCATTGCTGCTCTTGGCAACCCTGGTTTGGAAAGCATGGGAAGGGCATATGCGTATCTCGCTGTTATCCTTTTAGGCACTGCTTGCTACATTTCTTTTTCTCTGCTGTTCTCCACAATTACACGTACTACTGCAACAGCACTTATTTCCTCCATTATAGTGGGATGGTTTGGTTTAAATATGGTATACCCAATTGCCAATCTCTTTCGTTTTCTCACAGGGCATGGCAGTGATTCAACACCCTTATACGGCAAAATTGCCTTTGCGATTTCTCCGAGCAATTGCATGGCGGCAACTACACAAATTTTGTCTGACAAAATCATGGGCTTTTCAACAGGAAATATTTATCCAATCTCAATCTTTCAGGCAGTCATCATGATGGCAGTATTTTGTATAGTAATTTTCATTATTGCTCTTACATTATTCAAACGGAAAGAGCTGACATAGATAGATTTCACTCTCCATATCATTACTTGTATGTCACCTGAAAATTCACTCAAAACAATTTTGCCACTTCCTTTGCCACGCTTACTTTGCTGTGGGCACTTTCAATTGTATCCGTTGCCACTATTTCTTTACATCCTGCTTGTAAAATTCTTTCATCTGCATTTTTTACGAATAAGCCGTGGATACATGCCGCATATACCGCATTTGCTTCCTGTTGCTTCAGCATTTCTACCGCCTTTGCCATTGTTCCTCCTGTAGAAATAATATCGTCAAGGATGAGAAGTTTTTTGTCTTTCACGTTCATATCTTTTATTTTCATCTTCACCTCACTACCGCTTATCCTCGTTTTCTCGAAATAGTTATGATCACATCCTATTACTCCAGCAGCTTTTTGTGCCATCGATAGCGCACCCTTATCTGGGGCTATGACAGCATCCACCTTTCCCTCAAAGTATTCCGCCAGCACAGGCATGCCATCGCAATTTTTTGTCTTTATGCTGAAAAAATTTATAATATGTTCTTTGTGAGGATTTATTAAAATGACGCTGGCTGCATCCTGCTCGAGCAGCCGTGCCATTTTTTCCGCACTTATTGCCTCTCCATCATCAAATGTTTTGTCCTGTCTCCCGTAGCCGTAGTAAGGGATTACCAAACTTATTTTTTCCACACCCATTTTTCTTGCTGCATCCTGAAGCAGGAACATCTCGATGATGTTGTCATCTGGATACGTATTTTGAACAATTATAGCCTCATCAATGTTTTCATGCAGACGCACGTAGCACTCCCCATCCGGAAATCTTTTTATGGTTACATTTGCAATTGGCACATTCAGCTCATCAGACAAATTTTTTGCCAGAGCGGGGGAAGAAGAACCAGCTATAATTTTTTTCATAAGATGGAATCAGTTAACGCCTTTTAAATTTTTAATTATTCATTGAATTAAATCAGGCAGTTCAATAAGGAATTGCAATATTTTCCTGACCGCATCCTTGCAAAATTCTGTAACATCCCATATCCCAAATTTATATCTATCAGAAAAGCTTGCAGTTCAGCAACGGAATTCACCGTGTTACGATTTTATAGGAACGTCGAATATTCTTATATTATAACTGTGAGATCATGCTATGGAAACGCCGGAGGCACGGCAACAGATAAAGCGCGTATATTACAATTTATGATGCCCGTACCTTCCCCCTGTCTTGCATGCTGAAAGATAATCCTGCTGGATGTTATAATTCCTTTGCAGATTTCTCAATTACATTTCCTCCAGTGCTTCTATTCCTAACAGGCATAGCGCATTTTTTAATGTCTGCTCCGTTGCATGTACAAGCATCAATCTTTCTTTTTCTTTTTCATCACCGACAACACGACAATCCCTGTAAAAGGTATTAAATGCGGCTGCAAGTTTGTATGCATATTCTGCAAGGAACGCTGGATTGAGTTCATCCTGGCATTTTTTAATCACCTCTGGAAACGAGGCAATCACTTTCAATAGGTGTATTTCCTGGGCATGCTTGTAACTTGAAAAATCGATTTTCGGTATGTCAATATTTTCTTTTCCAGCTTTTTTAATGACTGAACAGCATCGTGCGTGAGCGTACTGGATAAACGGTGCGGATTCTCCCTCAAAATTTAATGCCTCTTCCCATCTGAATGTAATGGCCTTCTCCGGCTTGACTTTCACAATGTTGTATCTTATCGCACCTGTCCCAACTTTTTCGGCAATGAACCTTGCTTTTTTTTCCGGCAGTTCCCTTTTCTTCTTCACTTCCTGATATGCTCTTTCGACAGATTCTTCAATCAGCTCATCCAGATAAACCACCCGGCCGCGCCGTGTGGACATCTTTCCTTCAGGTAGGGAAACAAAGGAATAAAAGACGGTGATTGGAACTTTTGAATTAAGAATTTTGAGGGCTATCTCCACCAGCTTCACCTCCAGCTTATGGTCTTCACCGAGAATGTTTATCAGCACATCCGCCTTTTTTCCTTTCCATATGTGATAGGCTATATCCTTTGTGGCATAGAGGGATGTACCATCTTTTCTTGTTAAGAAAAATTTTTTGTTTCTTCCATGAACCCCGAAAGGCTCAAGGTCGAGATATATGGCGTTATCTTCGCACCTTGCAAATTCTGTCTTTTTCAATTCTTTTATAACATGTTGGACACTTCCATCGAGAACAAATCTTGATTCTTCTACAAAACTGTCAATTTTTATGTTTATTCTTTCCAAACTTTCGAGAATTCCTTTCAGCACTTTTTCATATGAATTTTTAACCAGCTTGAGAGTTTTTTCATCGCCTTTCTCGCATTTTTGTATTATGTCTCCTATCTGTTCCCTCACATTCTCGTCTTTCTCCATCATTTCATATGCTTTCTGGTAAAATGTTACAAGGCGATGGTCTTCCTTTTTTTCTTCTATTTTTATGTCGAGATTATTTAAGCCCCAGAATAGTATTGCCACCTGTTTCCCCATGTCGTCCACGTAAAATTGGGTCTCCGTGTCATGACCTGCAAATCTGAATATCCTGGCGAGAGTGTCCCCGATTATTGGGTTTCTTGCCCTGCCAACGTGCAATGGTCCATTGGGATTCGCAGATGTATGCTCCAGTATTATCTTCTTCCTTGGTCCCTCTTCATACACTTTTTCTGAAATTCTGCTCAGCGTCGCTTCCGCCAGCTTTTTTTCACTTACGAAGAAGTTCACATAACCATTTTTTTCCTCCACCTTTTTGATCCATTCGCTCTTCTTACCCTCGATATATTTTGCAATTTCGGCAGCTATGGTCACGGGGCTTTTTTTTATGCCGGGTGCCAATTGAAAACAGGGGAACGAAAAATCGCCATATCCTTCCGGAGGTATCTCAAGTGTTTCATCAAATTTTTGTTTCCCGTACAGGCTATTTATCGCACTTTTTACAAGGGAAGAAATTTCTTGTCTGAAGTTATCATATGCTTTCATTGTTTACTTAAATGCTATTAATCTCCATTATACGGCTGATACGGGTTGAATGCCGGGTCGCCATAGAGTACAAATTCGTGAAGGCAATGATATTTTTTATCCATGAAATTTCCCTCTTCTCCATTATTTTTATTTAATTCTTCCCAAATCATCTGATTGATTATTTTGCACCCCGTCGTGAGCGTAAGCGGCGGCGTCCACATGAATGTGCTGTTCGCATCCTTCGGCAAATACATGTTTTTCGCATTTCTCAGAGCCATACCCGTCGTATTGTCTCCGTAAGTCATGTCCAGAATAAAGTCCTCAGCAATGACAGCCCCGAAATGCATGTCTGGATATTCATCTTTGAGCAATAGATTGAGGGTGGCGTTAACAAATCCCTTTGCCCCAAATCCCTTTAATATCAAACCCGGCTCGAGGTATCCCGGGTCGGCGGTGACGCGGGTCGCAGCCACCATTGCATTTACGCCTGCATGGATATATGCCTGGGAAAGCGTATTTTGGGGCATAAACCCGTCAGTCCTGCCGACGATGCAACTCTCCACAAATATAACCGATGGACCGTATTCCGTATTTGCTATGCTGCGCACGTCATAAGTTCCCTTGCTTGAAAGCCCGCTGCCCATGTAGTAGAATCTCGATGCTGTCGTAAACGGCGGGAAGCCTCGTGCATCCATGAGAATATCTCCTGCTTCATACAAATAATAGAATCCGTGGGCGAAAGTAAAAATGATATTGCTATTCTGCTGGTTTTCTCCCCCGTTCACCGCTTTTTCGCCGCTTATTGATTCCAGCAGACGCGGAAACAGTATGTATTTTCTTCCCACATCAGTCAAATTGCTGAATCCCACCCTCTGCGACTCAAGCAGGAAAGTATTTTTGACTGTGAAGCCACTCTTTTCCAGATCATCAGTAATGTGAAGATTTGCGAATAAACTTTCGCCGGTCGGCCATTTTGTCGGTTCGTCCCCGCCAGTGACCATATTCAAAAGCGAAGTCAACACGGGCACTTTCTGGAATTCTAAGCCGCATCCGGTCTGGACAGTTGCTGTATTCTTCCATTCTCCCAGCTTTTGTATAATGGCATTGTAAAATATCGTCCTTGCAATCAAAGCGCTGCAGTCTTCAGCATCCCAGCCCGTCACCCTGCCGACAGCGTTTTCCTGAAATGGATAATATGAATAAGTATCGTTTTCTGTATCCTGCAAGTC
>JAYEJS010000113.1 GCA_034660695.1 Candidatus Thermoplasmatota archaeon
ATAGTGGGATTGAAATGAGCATACATCAATAGAACAAGCGCCGAACTTTTTTAGTTAAAATCAGACCATAGTGGGATTGAAATGATTATGCTCTAAGAAGTAGTTTGTGTCTCTTGTGGTTAAAATCAGACCATAGTGGGATTGAAATGACGCACGCAACCGCCCTCTACAATGCATTCGTGTTGGTTAAAATCAGACCATAGTGGGATTGAAATCGCGTAAGTTGGAACTACAGCAACACTGGTCTGGACAGTTAAAATCAGACCATAGTGGGATTGAAATTCTTTATCGGCATCTTGGTAAATTTTATCCATTCCAGTTAAAATCAGACCATAGTGGGATTGAAATGTATTGTTATCTGGAATGATGCTTCGGTTATATGTCGTTAAAATCAGACCATAGTGGGATTGAAATAGGCCTGCTGAGAGACCTTGCGATATTCCTTTGAGGTTAAAATCAGACCATAGTGGGATTGAAATAGCTCTACACACGTGGCGATGACTTTTGGAAATACATGTTAAAATCAGACCATAGTGGGATTGAAATGATCAGAACGGATGGGCAATAGACCATTATGAAGTAGTTAAAATCAGACCATAGTGGGATTGAAATGCAAGGAAGAAGAATAAATATAGAAATAATAGAGGGTAAAATCAGGCAATTCATTCAACCCATTTTATAATTTTACTCCAGTCAAGGTTTTTGTATCTGCTACTCCCTCTACCCTCCTGATTTTATTTACTACGATCTTTTCCATTTCGTCGAGGTCTTCTGCTTTTATCTTTGCTATAAAATCGTATTCGCCAAATAAGGGGTACAATTCCAGTATCCCTCCAATTTTTAATAGTTCATCATAAACTTCATGCTCCTTTGCAGGTATGGTAGAGATAAGGACAAATCCTGTTATCATAACAATATAAAGGAATTATTGGTTATTAAATTTTTTATTGCTGCCATATGACAACCCGTCACCATTATATTTATATGGCATTGTATATTTCAGTTAGGAGATTTCATGTACTATATGATAAAAATAGAAAATACAATCCGCGTCCCCCCCCAATACATTAGGAAAAATTTGGAAGAAGTGAGCAATAAGATAGTTCAGGAAACTTTTGAGGGAACAATGGACAAAAAACACGGCCTTATTCTAATTACAAAAAATGTTAAACGTGTGGGAGAGGGAATGATAATACATGGAGATGGTGCAATCTATCAGGAAGTAATATTTGATGCCCTTACATTTAAGCCGGAATTGCATGAGGTTGTGGATTGCATTATATGCGATGTCGTCGAATTTGGCGCTTTCTGCCATATAGGCCCTCTTGACGCCCTCATCCATAAAAGTCAGATAATGGATGACCATATCGTGATAGATGTAGACAATAAAAGAATGGAAGGAAGACAAACAAAAAAATTTCTGAAAGTCGGAGACAAGGTACGGGCCAGGATAGTGACCATATCTTTGAACGAGATGAACCCAAGAGAAAGTAAGATTGGTTTAACAATGAGACAGCCTGGCACGGGTAAAGAAGAATGGAAGGAAAAGAAGGAGGAAAAATGAGAGCGTGCAAGAAATGTCATTTACTGACTGACAAAAACATATGTTCTTTCTGTGGCTCTCCGACTTCCGAGCACTGGCAGGGTTATACAGTTATTATAGACCCTCAAAGGTCAAGAATTGCACAGAAAATGGGCATAAAAATGCCGGGAAGATATGCGCTGAAGGTCAGATGATGTACACGCTGATGGATAACAAAAGAAATGAATTGCGTAAGATTATGGGCGAGCTGATAACCGAAGATGATATTGACAAGAAAGAAATGAAGGGAAAAATAGTCTCGGTTGGAGATATGGTTACAGCGACATTAAAAAAGCATGGCATAGAGCCCGATATTTCTATTGTAGATTACAAGATAGAGCGAAAGAAGTGCGGGCATGAACTCAAAAATATTATAAGGGAAGGAAATGAGAAAGTAAAAAAAGTTCGCAACCCTCAAAAGAAAATAACCGACGATCTGTGGAATGCCATCGAAGAGGCATATGCCCGTAACGAAAAAGTCAGGATAGAAGTTGAGGGGGAGGACGACCTTGCGGCGTTGCCGGCAATATGCCTTGCCCCTCCAGATACGACGGTTATGTATGGCCTGCCGTCACGGGGCATTGTTTTTGTTGAAGTCGGCGATGATGAAAGAAAGAAAGTTTGGAGTTTCTTAAAGAAAATGGAGGAATAAAATGGAAATAGAGATTGTATCAAGGAAAGAGAACAAAATTCTAGAAAGAGAGGAACTGCTCTTTAGAATAAAATATGAAGGAAAGACCCCGTCCAGAAACAAAGTCGGAGAGCAACTGGGCAGTATGCTGGGCGGAAAAAGAGTGATTATCCTGGAATACATAAAACCAGTTTACGGCATCACCGAGGCAAATGGATATGCCAGGGTATACTCATCCGAGGAAAAAGCAAGAGAAATGGAAGCAAAACATATCATAGAAAGAAACCTCAAAAAGAAAGGTGCTGAAAAAGAGAAACAGCCGGCTGAAGAAAAACCTGTAGAAGGAAAAAAGGAGGGAGAGAAAAATGGATAAAAGGGAACTATACGAGATTAAGGATAATAAACTCGTGAGAAAAAGAAAGACATGCCCAAAATGCGGTGATGGAGTATTCATGGCAGAACATGCTGATCGTTTCAACTGCGGAAAGTGTGGGTACACCGAATTCAAGAAGTAATATGGAAGAGTTGATGGAAGAATTGGACATAGATAGTATAGATAAATTATTCGGTGATATTCCCGAAAAAATAAGGATAAAAGGACTTGGCATACCGCCGGGAAAAAGTGAAATTGATGTCGAAAGGGAAATAAGCGATACGCTCAAAAAAAATAGGTCATTCAATGACATGCCTTCGTTTCTTGGAGGAGGCATACAGCCCCATTATGTGCCGCCTGCGGTAAGGCATATTGTATCCAGGAGCGAGTTTTATACATCGTACACTCCATATCAGCCGGAGTTTTCTCAGGGAATGCTCCAATCCGTGTTTGAATACCAGTCTGTCATATGTGAACTGACGGGCATGGATGCGGCGAATATATCAATGTACGATTTCGCCACATCTCTTGGCGAAGCTGCCAGGATGGCAAAGAGAATAAACAAGAAAGATACGTTTCTCATACCCGAAAATATTTCATGGGAAAAGAAATCTGTGCTTAAAAATTATGTGAGAAATGCGGGCATGAGAATAAAGGAAATCCCGTATGGCGAAAATGGAAAAGTGAACCTGTTTGCCATAGGCGATGCAGGAGATGTGGCCGGCATTTACCTTGAAAATCCTAATTTTTTTGGCATAATTGAGGACAGGATAGACGAGATAAGAGAAATAAAAGAAAAAACGGACGGATTGATTGTTATGGGTGTCGACCCTCTACTCCTTGCGATAGTAAAGCCGCCATCCGAGTACGGAGCAGATATAGTTATCGGGGACGGGTGGATGGGAAACCCGATGAATTTTGGGGGCTCTCGCCTGGGCATTTTTTCATGCAGGAAGGAATATATAAGACAGATGCCGGGAAGGATAATAGGCGCCACTACCGATAGAGATGGAAAGAGGGCATTTTGTATGACAATGCAGACCAGGGAGCAACATATAAGGCGGAAGAAAGCAACAAGCAACATCTGTTCCAATGAGGCATTATGTGCGATTGCCTTTGTCGCATATATTTCACTTCTGGGGAGAAATGGCTTAAGGAGTCTGGCAGCTACAAACGTAAAAAATGCAAGATATGCTGCAGAGGAACTTTCTTCCATTGGCTTTGAAATACCATTCGGCATGACTTTCTTCAATGAGTTTGTTGCCATACCACCAGTCAATGCAGGAGAGTTGAATAATTCTCTTCTTTCAAAAAATATGCATGGCGCGCTTTTGCTTGGCAACCACTTTCCAGAGTTGAAAAATGCGTTGCTTTATGGAATTACAGAAATGCATTCCCGTGAGACAATAAATAAAATGGTTGAAGTCACAGGGAAAATAGTGGAGGGAAAGTATGTATAAGATGGCGAGCTATGATGAGCCGCTCCTGAATGAAATGGAGGAGGTGAAAAAAGGCGATACCGATGACACAGATATTCCAATTCCAAAGAGCATAATGAGAAGGGAGCTTAACCTGCCGTCACTTGATGAAAGAAGTGTGGTAAAACACTTTACCCATCTCAGCCAGATGAATTACGGCATAGATACGGGAACATATCCTCTCGGTTCATGCACAATGAAGTACAACCCGAAAATTCTTGAGGAAGTGGCAAGAGGCGATAAAGTTGGATACATCCATCCGTATCAGCACGAATCGACCGTACAGGGTGCACTAGAAATAATGTATAACCTGGAAAAAATGCTTTGTGAAATAACAGGAATGGATGCTTTTTCTCTTCAGCCCATCGCTGGTGCGCATGGTGAATTCACAGGTATGTCAATTGTAAGGGCTTACCACGAAAATAATGGCGAGAAAAGAAACGAGGTCATTTTGCCCGACTCTGCCCATGGAACAAATCCTGCTTCTGCCAGAATGGCCGGATTTGATGTCGTTGAAATCCCGTCAAGGGAAGGAAGGGTGGATATGGATGCATTGCATAGTGTTTTATCAAAAAATACGGCCGCATTTATGCTCACGAATCCTAACACTCTTGGAATATTCGAAAAGGATATACTTGAGATTTCCAGGGAAGTAAAAAAGGTTGGGGCACTGCTTTATTATGATGGCGCAAATTTGAATGCAATAATGGGAAAAGCCAGGCCGGGAGATATGGGCTTCGATATAGTTCATCTCAATCCCCATAAAACATTTGCCACGCCCCATGGTGGAGGGGGGCCCGGGGCCGGGCCTGTAGGGGTGAAAGCAAATCTTGAAAAATTTTTGCCGGTGCCGAGAACCATAAAAGATGAGGGATACCATCTTGATTATGACAGAGCGAACTCAGTAGGAAAAATGTCTCATTTCTACGGGAATTTTCCTGTATTGCTAAAGGCGTATACGTACATTCTGTTGAAAGGTTGCGACGGGTTGAAGGAAGCGACTGAGAGAGCCGTGCTCAATGCCAACTATCTCATGAAAAAATTGAATGGCAATTATGAAGTTCCCTTTGGCGGCGGGAGAATGCACGAATTTGTTATATCCGCTAAAAGACTTAGGAAAAAGGGCATAAGGGCACTTGATGTAGCCAAACGTCTGATTGATTATGGTGTCCATCCCCCCACGATATACTTTCCAATGATCGTAGAAGAGGCGATGATGATAGAGCCCACCGAGAGCGAAAGCAAGGAAACTCTAGACAGATATGCAGACGCACTCAACGCAATAGCAGAAGAGGACGCCGAGGTGGTAACAAATGCCCCGCTCAATGCACCGATAAAAAGGGTTGATGAATCTAAGGCGGCACGCAGTCTCATATTGAAATGGAGTGATTTTTCTCCCTAAAGTAGTCTCTACGAATAGGAATTTTTCCTGAAAAATTTCGACATTTTTTATAAAGAGCAATGTCTTATCTCTTGGAGTGGGATGAGATGACACTTTATGAATTTGGACAAAAAATTCGCAAAGCCAT
>JAYEJS010000114.1:0-8043 GCA_034660695.1 Candidatus Thermoplasmatota archaeon
AAACTTGGCATCCTGCATCTGCTACCTTATAGCAATATGATATGAAAAATTTTCGATTTTTTTCACGAATTTAAGCAGAACTCAAGAATCTAAAGAATCATAATGCCACTCCATATTGAGTAAGTTCATCAATTTGTAAAATTTTTTTAAATTGAGTTAAAGTCCTTTACAAATCAATTTTATATATTTTAGGTAAATGCTCCTGCATATACTATGATACCGGAAGTTAAAGAAATGAGAATACATCTCGGTATAATACCCGACGGCAGCAGGCGCTGGGCGAGGATAAATGGAATTAAGGATTACGATGGTAGGCAGTCCGGGGAGGTCATAGACAAGATAGTGAGGTGTGTATTTGAGAAGTACCCAGAAGTGAGTGACCTCTCCATATGGGCGTTGTCACCCGAGAATCTGCAAAGACCTGAAGGGGACAAGGAGCTTGTTTACAGGCTGCTTAAAAGGAAGATAAAAGACCTCCTGCATAATCCAGGAATTTCCAAGGGGAAAATAAAGGTAAACATCGTCGGGTCGAGATTGGGGGAAATGCCGCAGGAAATAAGGGAGCTGGCACATGATATCGTTTCAAAGACAAAGAACCATAAAGGCAGGATGCTTAACATATGCATCGGATACGGGGGTAAGGAAGAAATACTCAACGCTGTGATGGCGGCATCGAAATGGCTCAGGAAGAACCCCGCGATAACAAATCTGCATGCGAATGTCTTCGAGAAGTTTTTGATGATACCCGAGCCCTTGGACATTGTGATCAGAACAGGTGGTAGGAAGAGGCTTTCAGGGTTCATGCTTTACCAAATTGAGTATGCAGAACTCTTTTTCATGGACACTTTGTGGCCAGACTTCACCCCAAGAGATCTTGATAACATAATGAAAGAATTCTTAAACAGGGAGAGGCGGGGCGGTTCGGCAAATAACCTCTGGGATTTGCAAACCAAAACGCAGATACTTGGAAAATATCTTTCTCCGTTCCTTATTAAAACAAATTTGTATAATTTTGATCATCCTCCATTAATTCCATTAAGAATTTAAATTAAATTTTGTTTTCATATCATACCTATGAAAAAAATAATAAATGAAGCTGGTGCCGAAAGAATAACCATCTGCTTGTAAAGCTTTAAGGTATATTTTGGAAGAAAATGGCTGTTTTTAATGATGTACCCAATCGCCTTCATTATGCTTAAGTGGGCTAGGCCGGAATTGAACCGGCGACCTTTGCCTCGTAAGGGCAACGTCATAACCCCTAGACCACTAGCCCGTTTCGTATTACCACCAGCCTGGCACAAGACCACTGGCTCACAGGTAGGCGACATCGTCACCCCCATGCCTGTTCTGCGGTAACAGGACATCAAGCCCTGATTTAAATGTTTTAAGGTCTATTTCACCGGAAAGCATCTTATCCAGCCATACCTTTGCCTTGTCATTAGGATTTAATGCATCAATGTCTGGCTGTCTCTGTGTGCTATTGAAGTAATCCTTTACCATTTTATCGGTTGTATGATCGTACCGCAGCGTCGTTTCAATCTTCCTGTGTCGTGCCTGCCTCTGAAGGATCTTGGGGTTTACATTCTGGTTGAAACCGTCTGTTATGACACTGGGTTTTATCAGATATGGATAGACGCTTCGTTTAAATCCTGCACGTGCAGCAATCCTTTTTGCGACCCTGTATACAAAATCGGAGTTCGGCGATGGTGCAAGTCCGTAATGGCTTCCTTTGTCTATTATCAGAAGTTTGTCTTTGTCTTCCTTCCGTTTCGGTGGTATCCTGCAACGCTTATATTCCTCGAAAGCGTTTATCATGTGTGGTGTCAGAATCACATGGTTGTTGCCAGTTTTAGTGTCATCGAGATAAAGTATCTGGTTTTTGCAGTCATGCAGGAAAATCATCAGCTTAAAGAATTCACTTGGTCGGAGTAAACCGTCTATCTGGTAGGTCACAACCAGTTTTTCCAAGGATGTATCGGCAGCATTTTTGTACTGTTCCAGTTCTTCATGACTCAATACCTGTTTGTTCACATATACTGAATTTGGCACGGATACACGCAGCTCCTTTCTGTGCAGAAAGTTGTCAACAAAGTTGTTTATGGAATTCAAACGGCCAACATTGCCATTGGTTTTGTAATGCTGCAGGCAAAATGCCTTGTATTCCTTGGTATCGTCAGGTATCAGTTCATCATAGCGTTTATGCCTAGTATCCCAGAGCCATTCCAGGAAATACTGGATGAATTTATAGTAGTTATCTCTGGTATTCTGCTTTGAATATTCCCGACGGAGATATTGCCTATATTTTTCTAATATCTCCTCGTTCATATTATATTACCTCTGTGAGAGCATCTCTCACTTGCGAATGCTTACTTATATTTTCTTTCTTTTCTTGGCTTTCACCTCCGCCTTGTTCAGGCAGAAAAGAGAATGAATATGAATTAATAATTTTTATGGCATTTTGCACACAATACTGATCGATCATAACTTTTTGATAGACACCCTGTATTTTCCTCATTTCATTCAGTTTATCCAGCTCCTCTGCACTCTGCAGGATAATTTCATCGATATGATCCTCAATGTAATTAACAAGCTCAAACACAGCTCTTTTTTCGATTTTCCGATCTGTAAGTTGTCGCATCCGTTTCCAGACCGGGTGACAGAACATCATTTTGTTTGAGTTTTTCACAAAAATAGAAAAGCCCACTGTTTATATATACCATTAAGGATATATTCTAAAAAAATGGTACGGATTAAAAATTAAAAAAGGGTACTTATGGGATTATTAAATAAGAAATTACCAATAGAAAAAGGCGTGCCGGGAAAAATATACCTGCTGGCATATAGATAGCCAAGAAGCAAATATGAAATATCAAAAATTCTTTACGGCGATCCGAATCGAAAAAATGTAAAAAAATTATACCAAAACTCGCAGAAGAAGGATATTTGCTGCCGGTGGAAAAAAGGGAATGGCCAGATACGAGGTGGATTTCGAATACTGAGCCAATACTCGCAGTAATACGGCAAACGAAAGGTGGCACACTTACAGATGATGAAATAAAACGCTTAAATGATATCATATCATCGGATGCATTCAGACAAGTCATAGAAAATATTGTCTTAGAAAGAATTCGAAAAAAGGGAATAAACGGGTTGGAGGCTGTTTTAGCTTCACTTGATCTCTGCTTAATAATGGCGGAGTATATCAGAGATAAGGATAGGAGAGGGAAAATAATACATGATGAGGAACTCGAAAAAGATAAGGAGACATTCCTAAAGACGCATAAGAGAGCAGTAAAAAGCATGAAATCCATGCCACCGGGAATGAAAAAAAGTGCCATCCCCCTTGGAGATATGTTCTACGATCTCGGCGATGTGGAAAAAATGCCAGATGAACTCATAGAAAAGGTCAAGGGTGTAAGTAAAACCGGAGCAGGATTTATTAGAGGGATGGAAGGTGCAAAAGTTCTTCTCAACATTGCAGAAGAAGTAGAAGAAAAGTATGGTGTGGATAAAATTAAGAAAGAATGAGAGAAAACTTAAAGGGATCAGCAAACTCGGGAAAGATACTGGAAAGTGAAAGAATGAAAAAATTAGAAAAATAGAAAATTAATTAATATAAAAAAGTTATATAGCTACAATTAGTTAAGATATGCTAAAGGTGAAATTATGAATGATAAAATACTGGACATAGATGGTGTGAAATATAATTTATGGATTCCTAAAAACGAGGAAAAAGAATTTGAGCCGATTGTTATAGCGCATATGAAAGATATTTTTGGGGAAGGGGCGTTGTTCTTCAATATAAAAAAGAAGATTATGTCGATAGCTGGTGAAAAAAGCATACCTGATGGCTATCTGATAGATTTTGATAAAAATGAGTTTTATGTCATAGAAATTGAATTATCAACACATCCAGAATATGACCACATCAATAAACAAGTTGGAAAATTCATTAAAGCACTAAAAAATTATAGAACTCGTCAACAGATTGCCAGTGTTTTAAAGGAAAATGTTGAAAGAGATATAGTAAGAAGAAAATTTGTCACAGATAAGATTGGTAAAAAAGATACTTATCAATATTTTTTGGAGAATATTCTTGAAGAAGCACAAAATCAAAAGTTTCAGGTTGTTATTATTATTGATAAAAGAACAGATAGGATTATGGAGGCTTGTGAGATACTGACTCCAAAACCAAAGATTTTAGAGTTTGAGATGTATCAAAGAGAAGATGCTCCCAGTGTTTGTGCCCATTTATTTGAACCCTTCTATAAAGTCGGAATTAAAGAATATGTCAAAGCAGAGAAAAAAGAAAAGAGAGCGAGAAAAGGTGAAATAGCACCAGAGAAAGCATATTATATCCCTATTTTAGAATCATTAATAGAACTCGGTGGCAGTGGAAAAATGAAAGATGTTGAGGATAAAGTAAAGGGGAAAATGAGGCATATATTAACTAAAAAGGATTATGAAACATTGTCTAACGGCAAGACTATTCGATGGAGAAATAGGGCAGAGTGGGCACGAAATGATTTAGTGAGTAAATTTGGGTATCTAAAGAGGGATTCTCCACGGGGTATATGGGAAATCTCGGAGAAAGGAGAAAGGTATTACAAGGAAAATAAAGAGGAATAGAAGAGAGAATATATGTAAAAATAAATAGAAAGTACGAAAATTTCTTTACATAAGCTTAGGGAGTACTTTTTAACTCATATATGGTTCCTGTGAGCTGGTGCGGGCACAGCAACTTGAATTAATAAAAAATCAAAAGGATTAGCAAATTCGGGAAAAAATTCTATGAAATAAAACGGTTTATTGACACAAATGATGAATTAATAGAAGAGTACCTATCAAGAAAAGATGGGGAATAGAAACTGGATATAGATGCATCAATGATTTCAAGGGTCAAACTCATTCTTTATCTGATGCGGCCAGGTTATTTTTGTACCTTCAGGCCATCCTCCTGTACAACCTATGGATTCAAATAAACCTCCAATTCAAAGACGACCCCGGTAGAAAGAAATATTTCAGGGATGGAATACCCAAATCAACCATCAAATTCGTTATGGAAGAGTTGGCAAGGGACCGGCTAGAAGAATGGAAGGATAGCTCTGAAGTCTAACAAACGCTGAGTTCACATCTGCAATGAGTTAGAGTTGACCATCGTCTTTTTCCCTCCTGAGAACCAAAAACTCTGTTTTCTATCCCTCGTCTTCATCTATCTGAAAGCTTTGAAAGAGTAGATTGTTTCTCCTCACCGCCCGAGGAGAAACGATTATCCCACAAAATAAAGCTCATTCTTAGAGACTACAAGCGATATCCCTCGAAATATGCGATATATCTTATTTTATTTCTGATTCTTCTGTTCTCGAATGAAGAACAAAAATTCTTCCAAAAAATAGGACATGCGGGTATAAACATTTGAGAATTCAGTGGTCAATCCAAAAACATTAAGGAAAGAAACAATTGCTCTTTAACCGAAATTCATGACATTTACTATCAAATTGTGATCAATCTACTGATAAAGTTTTTGTATAGGTTTCTGTTGATAACGTGGGTGAGAAAATGAATTGTAAAAAATTAGGGACGACAATATGTGTAATAACGTTGGTAATTGGATCCGTGTTAATCAGCGGGTGTATAGAATCTGGGGAAAAAGAAGAGGAGGAGGAAGGAGGGGTCGCCGGAATCACTACCTACTCTGGAACGTGGTCGGGCACCTCACAAGGCAGCAGCGTGAGTGGCACCTTTGAACTCACCGTTGATTTCGATAATGGTACAGTGAGTGGATCAATCTCTGGCGATGCTGTAGCGACGGTGAGTGGCACTGCCACCGAATCAGGGTTGACTGCTAGTGGGACTGTAAGCGGTTATGGAGTGACGTGGTCAGGGACCTTTTCTTCAGATAAGTCCTCAGTTTCAGGAAACTGGGAGTACGATGTTTCGGGTATCGGATCTGGTACATGGAGCGGCACAGCAGATTAATAACTTTTGAAGGTGGAAAAATGAGCAAATTAAAAACGGTAGGTATTGGAGGTTTTTTTGTATTTTGTATTTTGCTGTTGGTGTTGCAATCCGGCAACATGTCAGCTGATGAAATAGCAAATCCGGTTGAAAACGCGTTTGTATCCTTGGGATGGAGTGATAATAGCCATAGCTATTCCAACGGAACTATCACCAATGCTACTGGCTATTACGAAATGAACGTTGCAGAAGGAAAAGTAAATGTTTCTGCAGGTTTTATGCAAATAAGAGGAAACGAAACGATAATGGTGGGAGATTATACCGGTGTTTTCAATGTTACTGGCATTCCATGTCTGTACTGGAAAAATATCACGTTGCCAGCTTTTCCAAACGATACTGCCACATTGGAGGGGCGTGTATATGACAATGTGAGTGAAAAACCACTTCAAGGGAATATAAGCGTTATATTTTCTGACGGTTACTTCTTTGGCATGAACTCGACTGATTGTAACGCCAGCGGTTTTTACGAGATCGATGTGCCTCCTTCGGATGTTATGATAATGGCATCCGCTACCGGCTATTATTCAGACTTCAACAATACAAACATAGGTGCAGGGACGACAACGATTGATTTCTATCTTATTCCTGCTCCGCCATCACCACCTGAAACAGCGGTGGTAAAAGGATATGTTACAAAGTCCAATCCCGGAGAGGCAATAGAAAACGCGAGTGTATCTATATACGGATTCGATGTTGCCTACTCTAACTCTACATTCACCGATGCCTTCGGATACTATCAGTTTAACACTCCCGCAGGAAATTTTTCGCTGAGTGCAACCGCAGAGAATCACTTTGATAACAACACAATACCTTCATTCCAGGTAAATGAAAGCGAGACAAAATGGGTGAATGTCTCGCTGGTGCCATTCCCGGCAGATAATGCATGGGTGGAAGGCTATATATATGATAATGATACTGCCTCGCCCATTCCAAATGCAGGTGTGGAAGTGCAGGGCAGCATAACCGTCAACATAATAATGACAGGTACCTTCACAAGAAACACTACAACAGATGGGAGTGGTTACTATAATGTTTCTGCTCCAGCAATTTTTGCAGAAGAAATGTATCCAGGATATTATATGAATTATTCTGAAATAGATTTAATAGAAGCATCCGCAGACGGATATTTTGATAACGCAAGCTACGATGGCATCATCGAGCCGGGCGACGTGATGGTCAGAGATGTCAACCTGACGCCCAAGCCACCCGAAACCTGCATAGTGAAAGGATACATCTCCCAGGGTGGAGTACCACCAGCCAATCAGCCACCGACGGTAAATATCACTTCCCCATCTGATGGTGCAACGGTGAATGAAATGGTAAGCATTCAAGGAACTGCATCAGATAGCGACGGCACCGTGCAGAACGTGGAGGTTAAGATTGATGAGGGTTCGTGGCAAACGGCGACAGGCACAACGAGCTGGAGTTACGACTGGGATACCACCACGATCAGCGACGGCAGCCATACAATCCACGCTCGGAGTTATGACGGCACTGATTACAGCACCATCGCTCAGGTGAACGTGACTGTGGATAACAATCAGCCACCGACTCCAGGAGCCACATTGTATGTCGGTGGCACGGGACCCAATAACTACACAAGTATTCAAGATGCTATAGATAATGCCAGTAGCGGGGATACCGTGTTTGTTTATAATGATTCCTCTCCATATAATGAAAACGTGGTGGTCAACAAATCCATCACGCTGATTGGAGAGGATAAAGAAACCACCATAATAGATGGAGGGGGAATCGATAATGCGGTCACCGTAACCCCGGACAACGTTACTATGCAAAGATTATCAGTAAAAAACGGAGGCGATGCAGGAATTCTCATCGATTATTATGTTTCGGGTGCTCATATTTCTGATTGTAACTTGTATGACAACTATAATGGAATAGAGTTGGATTGGGAATGCAGTGATAACTTCATTTCCAATAATTCTTTCTGGAACAACACCCATGGCATTGATATCTGGTATAGTACCGGCAATACCTTCCGCAACAACACCGTTACGGTCAATG
>JAYEJS010000114.1:8143-69051 GCA_034660695.1 Candidatus Thermoplasmatota archaeon
CCTGGTGAACAATTGCACCTCCTATAACAATAGTGATGCAGGCATTCGTCTTGATGAATATGCCACTGGTGTGCACATCTCTTATTGTAACCTGTATGACAACTATGAAGGCATAGAGTTGGATTGGTGTAGTAACAACAATTCCATTTTTAATAACACTATATGGAGCAATGAATATGGAATTAATGTTGATGCTTTATGCAACGGTAACCTCATCTATAACAACTACTTCAACAACACCAATAATGCCCATAATTCTGGGCAAAATATCTGGAACATCTCCAAGCAAGCGGGCATCAACATTGTTGGTGGGCCCTACCTCGGCGGCAATTACTGGCATGACTACACTGGTATTGACACCGACGGTGACAAGCTCGGTGACACGCTCCTTCCCTACAACTCATCGAGTGAAATAGCGGAAGGTGGCGACTGGCTGCCGCTTATCATGGTAACCATGAACGATACCTACCCTCCGGAGATATATGGCGTGGGCAACACTCCTGATTCTACCTACAGCGGCGGGTGGATCAACATATCCTGTAAGGCAGAAGACAACGTCGCCATGGATGACATCCGCGTGGTTATCAACGGTCCTGTCGGTATCAACCAGTCCATGAAGCATGTTACCGGTACCAACCGCTACTACTACAACGCAACATACACTGCTGAAGGAAATTACACATACCACATATGGGCGGAGGATGTCAACGGCAATACCGCTACGTCGTCCGCACAGGACTTCACCATAGGTCTCTTCGTCTCCAATCTTTTGCCGGCTGATGGCAGCATGCTGAGCTCCGGCACCGTGATTATCACCTGGGACACCAACGATAACAGCACCAGCGAGGTTTACCTGCGGAACGCTACGGCTCCATATACTTCATATTATGGCGCAAACGGGACCCACCATGTGATCACCATCTCCAATCTGTCGGCAGGCACCTATTATTACTACGTGCGGAGCACTGGCATATCCGGTACCGCTCAATCGGAAGAACGTTGTTTCACCGTCAAATCGGGCATCAGCTTTTCACAGAAAATCTACAATTTTACCATTCAAAGGAATTACAATCAGACACGGTACATCGAGATGATAAACCATGATTCCATTCCCCACCGGTTGCTTGTTACTTTGAAAAATCCCTATGATGACCTGATGACTAGCTTCGTTGGCAATGGTTCACAGGACAAAATCATCGCGTTGGCCGCAGGAGAACATCGGCTTGTTGCCCTGGCGATGCATGCCCAGGATGTCCTTCAACCAGATTACCGGCTGCACCTCAACGTGAGCAGTATGGCTACCAACCAGTCGAACGAGACCAGCCATGACTACGCTATCGCCAATATCCATATTTACGACGTTGATGTCAATTTCACCATAACGGAGACAGGTACTAACCCGTATACGCTGGCCAAGACGTTCACCGTCCACAATTATGGTGACTCTCTCACGGACTTCACGGTATGGCCCGGCACAAACCTGGAAGGAAAAGTGACTTTCAACCCGCTGGTTCATCATACCATGCTGGGCAATGGCAGCACTTTGGAATTTGAGGTAATACCAGTTCTCTCTCTTGGCTTCACCGAGCTGAATGGCACACTCCATGCTGGGGCGTATACTACCACAGTCAATGTATCCGTCAATTTTACGGTGCCGGAGGGATATACAGTGTTCCTCGGCGATGCCGACTACTCTACGTCAGGCTCATCAACCGGTTCTTACTGCACCAACAAGGTATCCTGGGGCGAACCTCTGCCGCTGCCGCCTGGCCCCGATGACCCGAGTCCGCCCCCGGACCCACCTGAACCTCTCGACGGGGACTCACATCTGCAGCAATTTCAAAATGAACTGTTTAGCAGAGTCCGAAACCTAGGCCCCGAAGATCTCAAAATACAGCCACCCCAAGCGATTTGTGGTGTAAGGGGTTCTACCATTCGACCCAGCGTGGCTCAGTATCTACCCAATCTTGCCACCGACAATCTGCTCCATGCGCCATTCTTCTATGTCAATAATACATTCCACGTAGTGTGGCAGACCACACCAGGCGAGCATACCGACATGTACTACCTGCAGTTGCATCCCGGGGAGGACATCGAAATCGTGCATAATCTCTCCCACTCTCCTGTAGACTCAAGGTGGCCTATGATAGCAGGCTATGCGGACCAGTTATATGTTGCGTGGGTGGAAAACGAAACCGGCCACTCCCAAGTCTATTTCTCGCGCAGCACGAATAACGGTGTCAACTGGAGTCAGCCCATGTGTATCACCCCTGCCTCCTCGGGAGTGGACGACCCCTTCCTCGCCGTGGATTCCACCGGCGTCATCCATCTCGTCTGGGAGGACTTCAGGTACGGGGACAGCGAGATATATTACGCCAACAGCACCGACAGCGGCCAGTCATGGAACGCTGAGCACCGATTGACCACTGCTACTGAAAACTCGGAATATCCGTCGCTCGCCATCGACTCCAATGATAACCTTCACCTGGTCTGGGAGGACTATCGGAATGGCTATGGCCAGATATTCTACGCTCAAAGTACCGACAGCGGCGATTCCTGGAGCTCCGGGCAAGCCGTATCTCCATCTGGCAGCAATGCTGGAGAACCCTCCATCACCGTGACTCAAGACGATAGAGTCCACGTGGTATGGCGGGACAACAGACACGGCGAAAGCGAAATATATTACCGCTACAGCATTGACGGGGGAAGCACCTGGGAAACGGAATTCAGGCTGTCCCAGGATATCTATTATTCCGAATATCCGGTCATCATGTCGGGAAGGAACAACACACTTCGGGTTCTCTGGCACGACAACAGAACCGGCGATGACCTGCTCTACTACCGGGACGGTAACGACTGGCTGGAAATGCGCCGGCTCCCCCGGGGCTATTTCAACGTCATGGACGTATACTTAGAGATGGATTTTGCCTTACAACAACCAGCCGAAATCTATCCTCCCCATAGCGTCCAAATTTCGGTGGAGGGGCACCCTGTGGCTTTTCTAAATGACACCGTCCCACAGGGCACGTACCTCTTCGAGGTGGACCCCACCTATACTAACTACAGCCATACAACCGTCGATATAGGGATGCAGGTAATGGGTTTACCCCAGGGAAACTACATTGTCTCTGCCAACAAAACGCTCATATTCCATCTCAGCTATGTGGATATGCCTGTGGTGGCTCTCAACCAGAGCCGTGCAGACAGCATCGTTAAATCACTGTCCACCGGCGTGTGGCAAGGAGTGGACCCGGCAGTATATGTCAATGATATCGCAATCTCTAATACCACGCCCAATGAGGGTGAGGAGGTTGCCATCAATGCCACTGTCAGAAACCTGGGCAAAGATAATGTAGACAATGTCACCGTACAGTTTTTTGATAACGATCCAGAGAAAGGCGGTATACCTATTGGCTCCCAAACGGTAATTTCATCCATAGCGTCCTATGGCAATAAAACTATCAATGCAACTTGGACATCCCAGCAGGGGTATCACAAGATATATGTGCTCGTGGACAGAAACGACAGTATTGACGAAGTTAATGAACATAACAACCAAGCGTTCCGGTCTGTTGCTGTCTATTCCACCCGTCCTCCCTCTGGAAATCTCACCATAAATGAAGGAGACACCAACACCTCCGCCCGCACCTGCAACATCTCATTCCAAATAGACGCAGATAATCTCCTCTCATTCTACCGTCTCTCCAACGACAACAGCAGTTGGACTGACTGGATGCCTTACTCCCAGTATGCGGTGTGGACGTTAGCCACCGGTTATGGTATGAAAACCGTCTACGGACAGGTGAAGGACGAAGCGGATCTCACCTCACCAATTATGTCCGACACCATCGAGCTCATCTTCATTGATGAAACACCACCTGCAACAACCATGCAGACGGGCAGCCCCAGCTACGGGAACATCGTTACCTCCACCACGCCGGTATATCTCAACGCCACCGATGACTTGGCAGGCGTCAATACTACCTACTACCGCATATGGAATGGAAGCTGGACTGGCTGGCTCAATTATACGGGCTCATTCACCATTAGCGGCGAAGGCGTTCATTATGTTGAATATTACAGCGTTGATAACTCCAGTAACACCGAAGAGACACATAATCAAACGTTGCAAGTGGATGAGACGCCGCCCACGGTAACTATGGAACGTGTTGGCCCCACCTATGGAGACTTCATTTCCTCCACCACGACATTTTTCCTTAACGCTAGTGATGTAGGCACTGCCTCCTTCACTATCTACTGGCGGATATGGAACGACACTGGCGTGTACGACCACGGCCAGTCCGCTATTAACGTCACGCTCTCTATCAACCAATCCTGCAACCACACCCTGGGTTACTGGATAGAGGACCCGCTGGGCAACCGCCAGCCTTCAGTTGGCTACCACAACACCACCTATGCCGTGGACCACACTCCACCGATATCGACGATAGAAAATGGCCAGCCCAGCCACCAGAACAACAGCACGCTCTATGTTACCACTGCCACCCCTATCTACATAAATGCCACCGACTCAGGATGCCGGGGGGGAACTGGAATAGAAGCAGTATATTATCAGCTCCATAATGGAAGTATCCAGGAAGTGACCGGTAGCGCTACTACTTTCACTCTTCTCAACGCCACAGACGGGTGCCATACGATCACCTACTGGGCTGTAGACAAGGTGGGAAACGAGGAAGGACATGAGACATGGACAGTGTATGTGGACAATACTCCTCCGGACACTGCTAGAGAAATGACTGGTCTAGAAGGTTCACACGGATGGTATCGTAGCACGGTCACCGTATGGCTGAACGCCAGCGATGGTGGCTGCGGCACTGAAACCATATACTACCAGAGAGGCGGCATGCAGGAACACAATAACAGTACCCTAGAGCTTGAGTTTACTGAGGATGGTGTATACAACCTGAGCTATCATGCCGTGGACCGTCTGGGGAACACCGAGGACGAACAGACCATCCAGATATCTATTGATACAACGCCCCCAGAACTCACAGACTATACTCCAGAGACAGCGACCACCGGCGATTCACTCGTTTTCAATGCCAGCATAACTGATAGCAATGATATCAACTCTTCATATGTCGAATACTGGTACGGCACTGGTAGCCACATCAATGTCAGCATGGAACACATAGGGAATGTGGGGCAAGAAGAGATAAGCATTGCACATACACTGCAGCCCCTGCACTATATCATTTCCGCTGTTGATGATGCTGGCAACTGGAATAACACTGGTGAGAAGACGGTGGCGATTACGGACGATGACAGACCGGAGATAACAGATGTTATCGCTTCTCCACAGAGTCAGATAGAAGGAGGTAATACCAATGTCTCGTGCGTTGTTACAGACAATATAGAAATTAAGCATGTTTACGTCAATCTCACCTATCCTGATGCATCAAATCACTCATTTGAGATGAGCAAGGAAGGAAACTCGTACTATTACAATGCCACATTTACCATGACAGGAGAATATTCCTACCATATATATGCTGCTGATTTAAGCGGCAATGTTAACACTTCTCCCGTTGCAACGTTTACCATTCTACCAAACAATCCTCCCACCCTACCAGACAACCCATCTCCAGCTGATGGTACAACAGATGCGGCTGTAACTGCTGATTTATCATGGCAATGTTCAGACTCAGATGGAGATTCACTGACCTATGACGTCTACTTTGGTACAACCGAAACACCACCAAAAGTTTCATCCAATCAAACAGCGACGACATATGATCCAACGCTGCAGTATTCAACCGCCTATTACTGGCGCATTGCGGCATGGGATGAGCATGGAGCGAAAAACATCAGCGGACTATGGCATTTTACCACCCGGACTCCTCCACAGTACACACTCTCCACATCGGTTTCTCCATCTGGAGGCGGCTCAATATCTCTCAATCCATCTGGCGGTACATACGATGCAGGGACGGTTGTTACTGCAATAGCCAATGCCAATTCTGGCTATACATTCGACAACTGGAACGGAGATGCAAGCGGAACGGGCACATCTGTCCAAATCACGATGGACAGCGATAAAAGCATAACTGCTAATTTTGTGGAAATAAATGAACCTCCGACGGTAAATATCACTTCTCCATCTGAAGGCACTACCATTTCAGGAACCGTAAACGTTCAGGGGACAGCGGATGACAGCGATGGAACAGTTCAGAAAGTTGAGGTAAAGATAAATGATGATTCATGGGAGGAAGCTACAGGGACAACTTCATGGACTTACGCTTGGAATACTATAGGTGCTGAGAATGGAAATCATACAATAAAAGCGAGAAGCTATGACGGCGAGGATTACTCCAATGTTGCATCTGTAACAGTAAACGTGTTCAACAACCACAAGCCGATGGTGGACATAGTCTTCCCGCTGGATGGTACTGAAGTAAAGAAAACGATAACCATACACGGGACAACCAGTGATGCAGATGGTGATGAAACCATACAAAAAGTTGAGATAAAGATCGGAGATGGAAACTGGACTGTTACAAATGGAATAACATCATGGAACCACAGCTGGGACACGACCACTGTCGATAACGGTGACTATATCCTACAAACGCGTAGCTATGATGGAGAAGATTATTCATCTATTGATTCAGTGATGGTGAAAGTAAATAATGAAGAAGGAGAAGGAGGTATCCCGGGATTTGAGCTCATTGTTTTCCTTGCTGCTCTTGCTGCTGTGCTGTGGTTAAGAAAAAAAGAATTATAAGGAATAAGTGCTCTCGAAAAGTCTTTAACGGGCGAGACATTTAACCAGTATGCGCGTGGTACTCTCGCTGGGCGGGTCGCTTCTTTCAACAGAAGAGCCCAAGTTCATAGAAAAAATTGGGAGTGTGTGGGGAGACCACAGGGATAGTTTAGACTATCCCGACCCTTCGGGTCATCTCCCCTGGAAAGCCCATGAACCGATGAGTTGATGTCAAGTTGGTGGTTTGCTAAGCATAATATTATCAACGTAATCACGGATAGCATCGGCATAATCAGCATAGCGGGTGGGATTGCCATCTGGCTTACTGCTGGGAAACATGACAAAGGCAAGAGCGATCCATCCAGACGGCTCAGGCGAATTCAACGGAGGGACAAGCCCATGGCTACACGAATACGAGCGAACACCGAAAAACCATGATAACGCCTGCGTCAACGGGCTAAACGAAACATCAGGATCAGTATACGTCTTCAACACATACTCCAAAACATAATTCACCGGATACCGCACATCATAACCATCCGGCGTCTTATTCAGATAAACGCCGCCCAACTTCCAATAATGCCGGGCCTGCCGCCAATCCATCAGACGTGCCGCGTTAAAAAACAAGATATGAATATGCGGGTTACCACGCGAAGCCATGTTCACCCGCAACTCAAAATTTTTACTGCCACACTTCGGACAGCTCGACAGCTTCTTAGAAAACCGTTTGCTACAATCCAAGCAATGATTAGCCTCGCCGCTCTGAGCCTCGATCGTCGCCAAATACGGCGGCATATCCTGACCCTTACGCTTGAAATGATTACGAACATTCGTCAAAAACCGGTTCAACTCAGGCTTGATGTTCTCCCACATCGAGGTTTTATCATACTCAAACCTCGCAGGATCAATCGTCAACGTACACATCACCGTCATAGCATCCCTGAAATCATCCATCAAATGACGCATCCGCTTCTCAACCTTCTCGCAATAATCATAACTAAACCGATTTGAAAGGCGAATAGCACCGTCGTTACCATCCCCATCACGACAATAAATATACCTATTCTTATCACGCGTCCAATCCATGTAAATATCAAACCGATATTCTACAAAATCCAATAGAGCCTCATTCCGCAGCTGCCGCTGATCCTTTTTGACCATGCCGAATACTTCGTTAGGGTATGCATCCGGTGGATCAGCCGGGGACACACCATATTGTTCTTTATGCCATCGCTGATACAAACTGAATAAATATTTGTCATCAACATTCGGCAAAACCTTCTCCTCAAATGCCTTACGAGAAAATTCAGAAAACGGCGTTTTATTCGAATGATCCAATGTCTCAACCGGAAAAATGTTGAGCAAAAAACCACCTCCTTGAAATCAAATGGCTTACACTGTTGCCATATCTCAAGGAGGTAACATTCAGACTCTCAAACTCACCTAGCGTATTAAAAAAAGAAAAAAAGAGGGAAAAAAAGTCCGTCGAAAATATTGTCGCTTTTATCCGGAGTTCTCGATTTTTAATAACCCCTAGACCACTAGCCCGTTTCGTAAGTCAAAGCAGGTAACTGTAAACGTGCTCGTACTCATATATTTTTTTCTTGCGATTTTATGAGGAAATTGAAATCTTTTGCGTTTTTTTCAACTGTGGAATATAAGAACGCTGAGGGAGGGATTTTCAAGCAACTTATCGAGCAGGTGTTTGCTTCAGTAAGTTGCAGTTTGAACCCTCGAGGGGCAAAGCCCCACAGGCTTTCCAGGCCTGCGCCTTTCCGAGCTGGGCTACCTCAGCATTTGTTATGTCTTTTTCCACATGGGCGGGTATGTTCCTTTCCTCATCAGTACGCGATTGACATCAACTACAATGCCTTTGTCTTTATCCATAATGTCCCTCGTCGACATGAGAGACGTTCCTATTGCTACCCCTTCGCCCTTTAAAGTTTTTAAGGCAACCACACTTTCCTTTTTTATTCCTGTATCAATCTGCAGCACCCCCGGCAGGGTCAGATATGCCCCATGACAGATAGCATCGACAGCGGAATCCCTTATCACAATGCAGGGAAGGTGGATAAGTAAATCCTCCATGTGCCTTATAATTTTTTTTATTTCCTCGTCTCCGTCTTCCTTCCAGAATATGTATGAATCAAGCACATCGTGAAGTGTATGGGCTTCGCTTTCCTCGAAAACACCGCTTCTCGTTCTCCTTAACTCGTGCATATGGGCATCGCACCCCAGTTTTTTCCCTATATCCCCACACAGAACCCGTATATATGTCCCGCCCTCGCATCCTACCCTGAACAAAACATCCCTTCCATTTATCTCCAGAATATCAAGATAGTAAATCTCCCTCTCCCTTTCCTCTCTTTTCACAGCGGCCTCTTTTGGCGGTGTTTGCCTTATCTTTCCGATAAACTGGCTGCACACCTGCATTATGCTCTCCTCGCTTTCATCACCGTGAAGACGCATAACGCATACATATTCCTTGCCTACTGAATGCATCAAGCCGATGGCTTTTGTAGCATTTGAGAGAGCGACTGGCAAAATGCCCGTGACATTGGGATCGAGCGTCCCTCCATGCCCCGTCTTATTTATGCCAAAAATGTCCCTGACCCACGCGCTCACCTGATGGGATGTTGGACCCGCCGGTTTATCAACAACGGTAACACCATTATCAATTAATTCTTCAACGCTTCTTTTGGAAGGTTCTTTTCCGTAATTCGGGTTTGTCTCGGCCTCCGCCTTTATCAATCTCCTTCGTTTTTCAATAAGCATCTCCCCAGACAAATGAGAACGGCATTATAAATTCTTTGCATGGGCTTGTACAGAAGGAGAAGAAATAGGAAATAAATTGAATATATAAACTTCTATCCTATCTGCTGCAACACCTCCTGCATTTCCATAATATACTCCTGCGGTTATTTCGTATTCATACAATCTTGCAACTCTTTCATTCCATTTCCATTCATACGGCGGGGAATAAACAACTGCTCTTGGCTGAAGTTCATATTTATGTCCTATATGACACAAGTAAAATTCGACTCTATCCACCTTTTCCATAGGATCATTAACTTCCGCAATTACAGTTATGCTCCCTAAAATTAACGTTCTTTTTGCCGGCATTAACTCCCTATCAAAAAGATAAAGATAATTCTCCTCTGGCCTTACAATGTTTATTTTGGGTGGAGAATAATCCGCACATTTTATAACCATTGCATTTGCATCTCTAGGATATTGACCAGTTCCCCCTGCAATAATATAGCTTCCATCTTTTGTCGGTATAACGGCGTTTGCAACCTCTCTATCTCTTCCTCCAAAACTTTTATTCCATACCTCGTTTCCATTGTTATCTACCTTCAAAAGCCAAGCATCAAAAAGATTACCAACGTCATATGTTTCGGTAGCTCCTGCTAAGATATATCCATCATCTGTTTTTTTGATACTAGATACATGATCACTATCCCATCCTCCATAAGTTTTGCTCCATACTTCATTTCCTTGTCTATCAATTTGTATAAGATATGCATCTCCCCATCCGGTAGGAGTAGATATTGTAGTTCCAGCAATTATGTAACCTTCTTCTACTTCAATTATATGGGCATTCATTTCAAAATCCCACCATCCGTACGTTTTGCTCCATATTTCATTTCCTTGTCTATCCGCCTTAACAAGCCATATATCCCACCCTCCGTAAGTTGTATAGGAATAAGTTATTCCTGAAATTAAATACCCATCCTCTATTTCTATTATGTCATCTCCAAACTCTGTTTTGTTTCCTCCAAATGTTTTATTCCAAAGCATATTCCCTTCTTTATCAGTCTTTATTATCCAAATGTCATCGTCAGGAAAATTAAATGAGTGCGTGGTTCCAACGATAGCATATCCCCTATCCTTTGTTTTAATAACCTTCATTCCAAAATCATCATATTTTCCACCATACGTCCTATTCCATTCTTCATTTCCACTCCTATCTGTCTTTATAAGCCAGTAGTCTGCTTCTCCTTTCCCGTAGGAATGAGCATATCCGGCCATTACATATCCATCATCCGCTTGTATAACAGAAGATCCAGCATCATCTTCTCTTCCTCCAAATGTTTTGCTCCATATTTCATTTCCTTCCTTATCTATTTTGGTTAGCCAAACATCCCCTTTCCAAACTCCGTGAGACATTATAACTCCTGCTATTATATATCCTCCATCATCTGTTTGTATGATATCCATTGCTGATTCATCGTGATTGCTGTCCCCTAATTTTTTATTCCACTCTCCATCATTGCTTTTTCTTTCTTTCACATCATGTAGATCTTGGGACAGGCCAGTTGAAAGTAAAAGAATAACAACTACGGCGATAATTACGGTAACGATAATAACTATTTTTTTCATCTTTTCACTCATCTTATTACTTTTCTTTATTTATTTTTTTCTGCTAGGAACGAGATCAAAATAAAAGAGGGAAAGGAAAGAACGCATAACACTTGTCACCGATCACCAATTAACATTGTCATAGTAGTTCCAAGTATTATCATAGATATTTTTTGGTGTGACACGTCCACCATCTGAATCAAGCTCTATACCTCGATCCTTGTAACCTGCCCATACAAGTTCAGCACAATAGTATCCATACGCAGGGTTGTGATTGTTCGGACTCACATCTTTTCCTATCTGTTTATTATTATAAACCCAATAGGAGACAATGTCGAATGGTCTTCCTCTATATCCATTATAGTAGTCGTCTTCTTTATCTTCCGCAAAACTGACAGCAAGATCCCTCTGCCAATCATACTGAACACTTACCCGACCATAAGCTACATCGGCATAAGTATTGTGTATGTAACTCAAAGTTTCGTATTCTACTCCCCCAACTCCACGATCCCAGATTGAGTTGTGGACCTTCCAGAAATAGTAGCCACTACCAGTTGCTCTCGCCCACAAAAACCAAAGTTTTTCTGCTGGTGTCCAATTTTCCCAGTGTGGATCTGATTGAATAATCTCCTTTGAATAACTTTGGCCCCTGTAGAAACATGCATGATGCCATTCTGGGATACCTTGTATTGGGTAGTACATTTCACCATAGATAACATCTCCTCTTATCTTTATTTCAGTAGCTGCATTTGTTGACGGTATTATCGAAACTGGCAAAACAAATAGCCCTGCTATCAGTAATGCTATTGTTATTTTTTTCATTTTGTCCTCCATTTTTGACCTGCAGGGTTAGGTTCCTTTTCAGCTTTTGGGCAAATGCCCCCGCCCTGCTCCGTTTTTACAATAATACAATACAAACTCTATATTTAAATGTTACTAATAACAATTTTATGATATATATATATATTAAATTAGCTTTTTGTCCCCCTCTTGTTTAATTTTATTGTCTTGTGAGGACAAAATTGTTGCGTTAGCACAACATTTTATATATCAATTCTGTATAATAAAAAACATGGAAGGATATACAACCGTTTCATTGCCAACAGAATTGCATGATCTGGTAAAAGGAATTATAAGGGAAAATCCTGAATTTGGATATAAAAGCGTGGCTGAGGTCTGTAAAGACGGTTTGAGGGAAAAAGTAATGGAAATGATGAATAACAAAAGGATGCTGAAGTAAAAAAGATGGTGTTTCTGTCCCAAATATGTGACATTACAAGAATTATTTATGCTGCTCTTTCGGATACCACCTGCACTCCTTTTTGTTCATCGGACATATATGTTTCGTTTTGCATGGAGGGCCAGCATTTTCGAATATGACAGGGCACACACCTTTAACCATCTTAAGCATTTTCCATGCGAGCATGCGAATCTCCCACTGGGCGTGCAGACAACATCGCAGTTCAAAAAAATTCAGCAAAGAGCGGGCGTTCATTGACACCATTATTTTTGTGCACGCCGCATTTGGAAGAATGTAGCGTGCATCCTCCACAGGCACTTTTTCTTTAAGCTCATCATACATATCCCATATTTTCTTTACGGCATCTTTATACTTCTGCTCCATTCCAGCCGTTTTAATGGAAGGAGGCACAATATATTCCATCTCGTTTTCCACATAACGCTGCGACTGCTGGGAGTAAGATGCGATGCGGTGCCTCACAAGCTGGTGTGTTAAGGCACGGGAAACCCCCGATATTGCAAACGTAAAGTAGGCATGTTCAATAACGCTCTCATGTCCAATTTTTATTACATGCCTCAAAATGCTTCTGAGTTCCTTTTCATCACTTTTCTTCAATTCTTCCATACTGCTCGCGGAATGGGTGAGTTTTGCAGCCATGGCGGACAGCATCTCGCTTTCAGGTGTGCATGCCAGCAGCTCGACTTTCAAAGTTATTCCCTCTCCCTGATAAGATCGAGCAGCCCAACCGGTTCATCTATTCTGTAAAGTTCTTTTTTTTCTATTACCGGTATGCCTTCGATATTTTTTTTCGATGAATACTCGATAAAGAAAACAGAATGCTTCTCGACCACTTTAGAAACATTTGATATGATGTGCGCCCTTTCAATAATTCTTCTATCATTTACGCTTACTAAAAGCAATTCATCCACAAGCTCGGATATTGCATTAAACGGGGACCTTGACGTAGGAAGGATTGAGATTCCCATGGATTTTATCATTGACAGCATGTCATCGTTAATATTTCTCTCTATCTCTAGTTCATAATTGCTTATAAATTCCATCAAATCGATGGGCTTCAAAATCTCTTCTCCAAGAAATGCACCTATTTTTTCTGCCACTTCGATTGTCGCTCTCTCTCCCATCTCATACATCCTTATCGTTCTTCTTGATACACCTGCCGCCCATGCAAGCTGCCCGAGGGAGATGCTCTTTTTCTCCCTCAATTCCTTTATTTTACTGCCGTCCATGTTCGCATATAATCCTCCTGGGGCCGCACATATGATGGGCATCACCCCCTGAAGGCAGTCATTCAGGGTTTCATATGTCATTATGGGGACTTTATAACGACAATATAACGTTTCATCTTCAAGCGGGCCGGAACTTGTCCTGTTGCCTATGAGAACCGGAATTCCATCAAGATACTTTGCGAGAAGCAGAAGTTCCTTCGCAACATCCTCACTGAGGGCATCTATGTTGTTAAGTACCTTCACCATGAGAAGGGTGTTATCCCTTCTTGCAACGAAGTCAAAGCTTGACGGCCGGATAGTGCATATCTCTGATACATAAAATCCAGCCCGTGCTAACAGGCCCATTGTATTTGCCAGCAATTCTTTTTTCATCAAACTAAAATACTACTTGCATATATAAAAAATTTGTGTGGCTTGGAATAGATGATACCGACTCCAGAAAAGGCATGTGCACAACCCATCTGGCAGGAGACATAATAATGGAGATAAACAAACATGGAATGGACATAATAGGCATGCCCCGGCTTGTAAGGCTGAATCCCAACATTCCATGGAAAACCAGGGGCAACGGGGCGATTGCGATTCAATTTGGAAAGGGCAAGGGAAAAAGAAAGAGAATCGGATATGTGAATGGGGATAGATATTGTTACGCCAAAAAAATTTCAGATGGGACAGATGAGGATATAAAAGGGATAACAGAAGGAGTGGACAAAATAGTGAGAAAAAGGGCGATGATTGAAAGCGAACAGACAAACCCCGGTCTTGTGATTTCCGAAAAAAAGCCGCCGTACTGGATATACAAAAAGGCTGTGAAAAGTGTAGTATCCATAGATGAAGCAAAAAATATCCTGGAAAAAATGAACGCCTCATATATCCCTTATAAAAACGGGAGAGGAGTCATAGGGGCAACCGCAGCAATAGCATGGCACCCATATGACAAAACGTACGAACTCATAACTTACAGAAACGGGGGGAAAAGATGGGTTGATGAATACTCTGTCAAAGAAATGGACGAGAAATTCAAGATAACATTCGATAACTATGATTACGAGAACAGCCACATCCAGATAACACCGAATTCACCATGCCCTATCATGTACGGGATAAGAGGCGACAATGAAGATAAACTCGTGGGAGCCATGAACACGGTTATATCAGGAGAAATAAAAAGATGGCTGCTGTTCGAGACAAATCAGGGTACGGATGAGCATTTACAGAAAAAAAGGATAGGCGATGTAATCCCTTATGAGTCAGCGATTATAACAGGGAAAGTCTGCAGAGAACCCAGAACGATAAAAGGAGGACATGTTATTTTTTCCATCTGCGACGGCGATGAGATGGAATGTGCTGCCTACGAGCCCACCAAGAATTTCAGGGAAACAGTGCGTCAACTCCGCATTGGAGACCGGATAACTGTATACGGGGGCGTAAGAAAGAAACCGATAACCCTCAATGTTGAAAAGATTAAAATCCATGAACTTGCGGAAATCCGTGAAAAAAAAGAAAATCCCATCTGTCAAAAGTGCGGCAAGCACATGAAATCTATCGGCAAGGGAAAAGGATACCGTTGTACCAAATGCGGCGAGAGGGTGGAAGAAAAAGATGCTATTTTTAAAAAAGCGGAGAGATGGATAAAACCAGGATTTTATGAAGTACCCGTTGTTGCAAGAAGGCATCTATCAAAGCCGTTGAAAAGGTTTATATCAATTCCAGATAAATATTAAATATCGTGCCTCTTTTTTCTCCGTTTTCCATTCTATCTTCTATCTCTATCCATCCACCGTATTTTTCAACTAATTTTCTTACCAGATACAGCCCCAGGCCGCTCCCAGGGCTACCCCTTCTTTTTATCCCCGGCTTGAATACTTCTTTTTTTAGATCATCGGGGATGCCCTTACCATCATCCTTTACAGATACCTTACAGAATTTTTTACCATTGATTTTTTCTTCGTTGCAACATATAGAAATTTTTTTGCACTGTGCATGTACAATTGCATTTTGTATAATATTTGAAAATATATTATCTACTAGGGAGCCTGCCTTTACCACGGCATCACATTCCCCATAATTTATCTCGACGGCAAAACCTTCTGCCTGCTGTAAATTCACTTTTATCGCCCTCGATAAACTTTCATCAGCTATCACAGGGAAAATATTGCTCTCCCCTTCCGCCGCACGCAGCTCCCTTATTTTTTTGATAAGGTCGGTACTTGCCACCGCTGCATTTAATGCATTGGATACCAGACTTTTTTGTTCCGGATTCAAGGATATGCTATCTAAAATCTCAAGATTTCCCTGTACCACCATATTTCTATTGGCAACATCGTGCCTTAGAAGCGAATTGTAAAACTCCTTTTCCTCCTCAGCCTCCTTCTTTTCAGTGACATCCCTGTATATGCCAAAAATTCCTACCTGGTGGTCATCTATAAAGATAGGGGCAGCAATTATGGAAACTGGAACCAGAGAACCATCCTTTCTCTTCCTGAGAGATTCTATCATCACGGTTTCTCCGCCGAGAACTTTTTTTGTTATGGCCCTTCCTTCTTTTTCTTTTTCGTCAGAAAGAATGAAATCATCTATATTTTTTCCTTTCATTTCATCAAGTTTGTAACCAAATAATTTTACGAATGATGGGTTCACATCAATGACACGATGTTTTCCATCCAGTGATACAATCGCCTCCGGGGATCCTTCAAATAATGCCTGAAAATACGTTTTTTGTTCCTTTAACTCTCTCTCAGTTTTTTTTCGTTCTGTTACATTCCTGAGCGTAACAAAGCCACCGATAATCTTGTCATTCCATACAATGGGCGAGGTGTTTATTTCCACATTCAGTGTTCCATCTCCCTGCATCAGTTCAATTTCAAAATTGGTGGTTTTTTCTCCTTTCATTGTCCTGTTGATAACTCTTTTAGTATCACCAGAAAATTTTTCGGAAATAAAATTTTGAAATTGTTTGCCTATTATTTTTTTATTTGGCGTATCCACCAAGTCAGAAAAATGAGAGTTTGCATAGTCTATGCTGCCCGAAGAATCGACGATACATATGCCCTCACTGGCAGTTTCTGATAATATTCGAAAATCTATCTCTGCAGCAGTTTCAACTGGTAACTTGAAACGTAAAATAGCATAGACTATCAAGCTTATCATGATCAAATCCAGTATTGCACCAACGGGAAATTGAGCGATATGAAGGATCTCTACCATAATTTCATAGCTTATAAAAGAAAGAAGAGAGTTTGCTGGAATTGCAAAAAGAATATAAAGAATCTGTTGTTTTTTAATTCCCACGCTCGCCCTATAATATTTAAGTAGCATAAATACAGAAAATAGTGTAAGGGAAAGACCGAAGCAAGAATTTATAGAAAAGAGGAGAGGGCTATACATCGCCTCGAATCCATAACTTTTGTATTCAACGCCTGTGACGTAATACCCTAAGGGAAGCAAAATAGTTAGTAGACAAGCAGGTGCGTATGCAAGAAGATAGTATCTATCTTTAAAAAATTTGGTGTATTCGACGGTAAAATGAAAAATGGCTGCAGGTAAAAATATCAATCCCACCGCTGTCAATTCCGCCCATACGATCCCGCCATCGGTTACATTTGTTAATACAACCCCAATATTCCAGAGGGAATCCACTAAGCACAGTAATACAAGAGGAAAAATATACCTCTTTCTCGGTTTTTTGAATAAAAGATAAATTGCAATAGAAATGAGGAATAAAGAAGCAATAAGCGACGGAAGTAAATACAGTTCTTTCATTGTTAATGTTCATAAATAACCCAGGTTCTATAAGAAATTTTATATTTTTTCTTGAAAAAATGGTATACAGAGAGAACGAAGTGAAAAAAAATCGATTGTTTTATATATAGGAATTACATTATCAATATGATAGCAAAAGGATAGCAAACTGGGGGGAGGAAAAGATTAGCTCTCTACTCCAGGTGGTTGAAATGCCGCCTCTCCCCCCGCCCCTTTTAAAATTTATTTTATGGGGATTGGCTGTTTTATCATATGAAATGCAAAAAGAGGCCCGGGCCGGGATTTTCATCCGCAATGCGATTTTGAACCCGAGACAGGGGATCCACAGTCCCCTATGTTACCGCTACACTACCCAGGCCATAATAAGGGTAATACATTTCCATATTTTATTATTTCCTCATAGATACACAAAATGCTGAAGAAAAACAAACATAATACAGAGAATTATCCATTCCCCATCCACGAGCAAATCGTATGATAATGAAAATTTTTTTTCTGGGTTACAGAAGCGAAGAATATACCAGTATCCATAAAAAATACAAAATATAAGAATTGGAAGAGCGGGAACAAACAGATTCAAATATAAAGATATGCCAATCCAGGGTATAAGAAGAGAATTCAAAAAGAAAAGAAGATTTCTTGTCTTTTTAATACCTAAAACAGCAGGTATTGTTTTTATTTCAAATTTTTTATCACCAGATACATCCCTCACATCAAAGAGGACAGCGTTGATAAACAACTTTATAGAAAGGAAATATACCCAGAATAAGATAATATATGGATTTTGGAAGTAAATATAAGCAAGGAGAGATGTCGAAGAAACAAGGCCTATTGTCACTGACAAACTTTTTACAATAAAAATATCTTTCAATCTTGGGAGATTAGGAGTAATTTTAGTACTGTATGATATTGCTACCAAAAAAGGATTGATTAAGGCAATGACTGCCAGAATTTTTCCCGAAAAAATTCCCACAAGTAAAGCAACAGCATAGGCAATAACAGATAAAACGATGAGTGAATTCTCCCTATCGCCTACAAATTTACCCCTCTCAGGACTATTAAACCTATCTTCCTCTTTATCTGTTACTTTATTTATACTATATAGACTGAAGGTAACAAGGAAGGAAGCAAATAATAAGGGCAAATCCGGGGATATCCCTAAAGACGAGAAGGAAAAATATACAACCGAGAAAAGAGCTAAGGCTACAAAGAGAGAACTCGACACAAGGAAGGAAATAACCTTCCTTCCGACTATGATAGCCCTTTCAAGTTCCCTCTCTAATTTTATGTGCCCTCTTCCTGTAATGTTCAAATAGCTCTCTACCCCAATTTATCGCCCCTTTGTTTTTACTTACCAAATCGTTACTTGAATCGAAAGTGCCATCTAAATTAAATAAAGCGAATGAGAGAAGGGAATCTGTAACAGTGAATGCAACTTTAATTGGATCTTCGCTTATCCACACTTGAAAGTTTTCTTTATTAATTAATTCTTGGAAAAGACGATGGTATTTTTTCTTTCCTATCTCAAATATTTCTTCTGTTAATATTAATTTAACATCCACTCCCCTTGTAACGATCTTCTCTATAATCGGTGGAAAACGCGGATGTAATATAGGAGAAACACCCATGACCTTTTTTGCGTTTCTAACCAGTTGAAAATAGTAAGTGAAACCTTTTATTACATTCGTTGGTGTGGATTTTATTATTTCTGCTTCCCCCAATTCATCAATTCTGTCCAAAAATTCTTTTGGTATGCCCTGCATGTCATGTGCCAGCCAAAAATCTTTATTTTTTTCAAGAACAGCCATTGTACTTACCATATCTAATAATTTTGAAGAAATGACATTCCCGATAGACGTGAGATGATACCCATCTTCTTTCCCTATCAACAACTTCTCTTTTTCGAGCTCTCTTGCAGCATGAATAACATTTGGTGAACTTACTCCAATTTCATCCCTTAGTTGCCCTGACGTCTTTGGACCTTCCATCAGACTCATCATCATTTTTGCCCTCAAACCCGAATAGGTTATCAACTTTAAGAGGTGCCCTACCTCTTCATACATGGAATAGTCTATCCTCCCCATGTATTTCAATATTGTTTCCTAGTATTTATAATGTTCGAAGTTATATTTATTATGAACTGTTAACAAAATTGTCCTGAGAGCACAACTACTCCCTAATGAAGTACGGTAAAAACAGAAAATATTTCCGCCATATTGTTCCACTAATTGCCAGACCTATGCCAACACCGCTCTATTCAATTTCTCCTGCTCTTGCATTAATTAGGTGATCTCTTCTTGCATACTCTGAGAATGGCAACTATGATTTTGATGATGGACCTTTAAGAATTGCCTATGTTAACGAATATGGTTCAATAACCTCATCCAAGTTGTGGGCAAAGTGGGTGGTAGAAATAAAAGTTATTGCCATGGAATAAAGGAGTTTACAACTTCCTTCAATTTTGGGACCGTATCATACTTTTCTATCTCTGAAGGAGTTATCCATACATAGCCGACATGCTCCCAGTCTATTTCTATTTTATCTGTATTTGACTTAAAAAGAAAAGGATGGACCGTCCACGTTTTTTCTTCAATCTCATCAAAAAATTTGATGGGTTTCCCTTCCTCCTGCAACTTAATTTCATTCTGGGACAATCCTATTTCTTCTTCTACCTCACTTAATGCCCTTTCCAGAATGTCGTCTCCTTCTTCCACATAACCAGAAATACAAGCCCATTTCCCCTTATGTGTCCCTACTTTATTACTTCTCTTTAGTAAAAGCATTTTTCCCCTAAAAAGGATGATACATGTTACCACATCCGGCATCCTATCACCGTATTTTCATTACCAATCTGTCGTTTGAAGCGATGGCATCTATGATTTCTTTTCCGTGCCTGCTTTTCCTGTTTATTTTTATACTTCCCTGCTGGGAAAGATTACCAGAAAGAATTGTTTTCCCGTTAATGATTACATCCGCTTCTCTGTTCCCATATATTTCACTCACCTTCAGCACGATATAATTTTTTCTTTTAAGTACGGAAGGGATTATTTCAGATGATGATGCCATTGGCTGCACGTTTAATTTCATACCGGCCTCATCTTCTATTTTTGATATGGTCTTGCCCGCCTTCCCTATTATGTGAGGGATACTCCTCTCCTCGACATACACAACCGCTGATCTGTCCGATTTCACCTCGACATTAACCGCACCATCGACATACCTCTCTATTATGGAACGAAGCTGCATCTCAGCGAGTTTTTCAACAGAATTTTTCGATTTTTTTTCGCTGACGGACATCACCACAACCTGCTCCCCATAGGAATATATTTCGTACAACTCTTTCTTTGTATGGAAGTCCCTCACAAGTATGACGGGGCGAGCCAGGTCAGCATCTTCCATGCCCGATGGAAGTTTGACCATAAATTCCATTTCAAGTATCTGCTCAATTTCTCCCCCCTTAATGTGAATGATGGTATCGGCAACCTGCGGAATCATGCCCAGCTCAACTCTTCCGATCAGGCGTTGCACTGCATCTATGGCGCGATTTGCGTGCGTTACGCCGATAAGCCCGATGCCTGCGAGCCTCATATCCGCAAATATCCTGAAATCCTCGCTTTTTCTCACCTCGTCGTATATAACAAAATCAGGTCTTACCAGAAGCAGAATATCAGATGTCAGTTCCATGTTACTTTCGAGAGGTGCATACTGGGTTATTTCATCCCCGACCTGCAAATCCCTGGGATTTTCCATGGTTTTCACAATCGCCCCTCCGTCCTTGAGGTATTCCGCTATCGCCTGTGCAAATGTTGATTTGCCGGAGCCTGGAGGACCTGAGATTATTATGCCCCTCCGGTAACCCCCCAGCCTACCCTTAGTTTTTTCATCAAGATTGTAGTCATCAAGCGATAATTTTATGATGGGGCGTGTTGCCGTTATTTCAAATCTGTCTGAAAAAGGGGGGCGGGCTATTACCACCCTCATCGCCCCCAACTGTACAACGGTAGCACCTTTCCTTTCAATTTCTATAAAACTGTTCTTTTCTCTCTTAGCTGCTTCTATTATTTCCTTGCTCATCATTTCCATATCTTTCTCTTTTAATTTCTTTTTTCCAGCAGTTATAATTTTAAAATCGCCGGGTTTGCCTCTTTTTGCGAAAGGAAAACAATCCTCCCTCAGGTGAATGCTCATGATATTCTCGTCGAAATATTTCTCTATTTGCAGTTCTTTAATTTCCTGTTCCGGGCGGATGTAATATACCTTAAGACCTTTTGCCTCTGCTACGTGGGCCTGGAGCCTATCTGAGGTAAAAAGAATTGCCCTGCTTTCCTCGGAAATTTTCCTTATTGCTGCATCTATTTCACCAGCGTGTGATATTTGCTCGGGAGAAGGACGGTCGCCGACAAAATGAAGATTTATTTTCCCTTCCTTATGGAAACTCTGCAACTGAACTATTTCGTCTAGTCCACTGATACCGCTTTCAAATCCTTCATTTGCCTGATGCTCTAATTCTGCTATAACTGCCTCCGGTATCAATATGTCGGCACCTTTAAGCTCACCCGCCCTGATTAGATTTGTTATCCTTCCATCGACGATTACAGAGGTGTCTGGAACTATTTTCATTTTCTCGTCGCTCAAACAACCAAAGGATATAAAACTATTGGTGGAAAGATATTCCTACAAAATCGTAACGTGGTAGTTTTTACTGCTGAATCGTAAGTTTTTCTGATAGATAAAAATTCATAGTCACCTTGCCAGAAAAAATGAGACGTTACAAAATTTCAGGAATATCGAAGAAAAACAGGTTTTATATAGCGATAAATATGTTCCAGACAAGATGTAAGAGATGTCTAATATCGGAAAATTATCCAAATGTACAATTTGATAAAAGAGGGATATATAATTACTGCAGAGGAGAACAAGATTCTAAAATACCAGTTGATATTAATAGAAAAATCAAGAAGAAAGAAGAATTAAGAAAAGATTTTGAAAGAACAGTCAGAACTTCTAAAGGAAAACATTACGACTGTGTCATTGGCGTAAGTGGAGGAAAAGATAGCATTTACCTTCTATGGCTCGTGAAAGAAAGGCATCATCTAAGTTGCCTGACAAAGACCGTTGATAACGGGTTACTCTCTAGATATGCCAAAGAGAATATTGCCACAGCAGTTAACTCTCTTGGTGTATATCATATATTTTTAAAACCTTCATCCGAGTTCTACAGGAAGCTGTACACACATTTAATCAAACATCCTGATAATTATGGTCACATGGATACAGTATGCAGTAGATGCAGTGAATTGTTTCACAGTGCAACCTCAAAGATAGCAGTAGAAAAAGATATTCCCCTCATTGTATTTGGATATTCACCGGATCAAGTGAACAAATATTTTTATGAAATTCCAGGAGAGAAATTAATTAAAAACAGAGTTCCAAAGGAACTGCTTTTAGAAGACTTTACAGAAAAAGATCGTAGTTATTTCTGGGATCCTTCAAATTATAAACTGGACAACTATCCCAGGGTTTTAGTCCCATATCATGTCATTCATTACCCCAATGTAGAGGAGATTGAAAGTTTTCTTAGAAAGAAAAGATTAATAGACGTCTTAACGCCGCTTCTTACTAACTGTAGTCTCCAGTGGTTAACACTTTATCTTGATATCAAAAAGAATGGATATAATCCTGCCTTACCTAATTATAGTACTCTTATTCGGGAAGGAAAAGCCAAAAGATGGAAATGGCATCTAATCTTTTCTATTGGGAAGATGCTATTAGAGGCTAGATTGATTAAAAGGAGAGAGATAAAGAAGACATTAAATTTTTTAAATTTGAAATTAAGTGAGTTATCATGAAGGTAGCTCTATTTTATCCACCTGAAGATGGCGTACCTCTATCAAAAGGCGGCAGATCTTTTATGTTTGCTCCACCGCTTGGCATATGCTATCTCGCAAGAGCACTTGAAAATCGTGGAGATAACGTAGAAATTTTTGATTTGCGTTATAGAGGAACAAAAAAGGAAGCACTAGAAAATATTCTGACTGAGGTCGATGTTGTGGGAGTTTCCATACCGAGTTTCTCACTTCGTAATGCATTTAGGCTGTGCTCATTTATTAAAGAGATCGACCCATATATTCCAATAATCATTGGCGGACCCCATTGTTCCCTATATCCAAAAGACGTGATTCGGAAAATTAATGTAGATGTAAGCGTAAATGGTGAAGGAGAAGGGATCATATCTATGATTTTGGATGCATTAGAAAAAGGATCGAAGCCAATGATCCCTGGTGTTTTCTATAAAGATAAAAATGGCAATATAAAGGGAACGAAAGGCGCAAACATAATCAAAAACTTAGACGAGATACCTTTTCCTTCTCGTCATCTTGTTGAAAAATATGAGTATGGATATCTGTTTGGTTTTAAATTTTTTAAAGGGAAATGCACATCTACAATTACAAGTAGAGGGTGCCCATGCACATGCAGATTTTGTAGCAGAGAAATAACAGGGATGGAGAAATATAGGACAAGATCTGCGGAGAACGTAGTAGAAGAATTAGAAGATATATATATGGATGGATATAACTCTGTAATCATTGCAGATGATAATTTCCTTGCAAATAGAAAAAGAGCGAATAGAATATTCGATTCGATTATTGAAAAAGGATTTAAGCTCGAGATATTTGTACAAGGTGCACGTGTAGACTCGGCAAATAAAGAAACATATGAAAAGATGAAGAAAGCAGGTGTGACAACAATTGCTTTTGGCATAGAGTCTGGGAATCAAGATATATTAGATTTTTATAATAAAAAGACAACTTTAGATCAAATAGGATATGCAGTTGACCTCAGTAAAAAAACTGGCTTTTTTACTATAGGGAATTTTATCATAGGTGCTCCTATAGAAAACGAACAGCACATAAGGAATACTATTCAATTTGCTTCTTCTCTACAATTAGACTTTGCTTTGTTTTCCATACTTGAATATTCAGCTGGATCTCAAATATGGAAAGAAGCGGTAGAAAACGGAAAAATACGTAGAGATGAATACAGGGTAATGAGTGACGCAACGAGAGGTCTAGGAAAACTCCCATTAAAAGAGTTAGAGAGATGGCAAAAAAGAGCCTATAGTACCTTTTGTTTAACCCCACGGTATCTGAATAACCAGATAAGAAATATGGTGAAGAAGAAAGATTTTTCTCTTATTAGGGGTGGCATCAACCTCTTTAAACACTTGTTTTAATGCAAAAAAAATAAATTGGCAATTATTTTATTCATTTAAATATCCAAAAAGTGTTTTTTTATGAGAAGTAATGCTTGCCATAAACGGCAGGTTTTAGCTTTACATAGATTGGTGTATAAAAAGCCATCCTATAGCCAAATTAGCGGGATAAACCTTTAAACCATCTTTTCTTTCATTATCATGCTTCTCATAAAAGATGCGGCCGAGATTTTTTTGCCGGGCAGAGTACAAAAAAATTCTTCTATCCTGGTTGAAAACGGAAGGATTAAAAAAATCGGAAAAAATCTGGATGGGCATGATGCAGACATAATTGATGCAAGAGGAAAGACTATTTTACCGGGATTTGTCGACTGCCATACCCATGCTGTTTTTGCAGGCTCGCGTGAATTCGAACTCGAAATGAAACTGAATGGGGCAAACTATGAAGAGATTGCTTCATGCGGAGGTGGCATAAACTATACCGTAAAAAAGACAAGAGAAGCTTCATTAAATGAGCTTTTTTTAGAATCAAAGAAAAGGCTTGACAAAATGCTGGAGCATGGGACTACGACAGCGGAGGTAAAAAGCGGGTACGGGCTCGATACCAAAAACGAGATGAAAATACTGGAAGTTATAAGCGAGCTTAATGAAAAACATGTCATTGACATAATCCCTACTTTTCTCGGGGCGCATGCCATCCCGCCTGAAATGGAAAAAGATGAATATGTCAGCCTCGTCATAAATGAAATGATCCCGCTGGTTGCAGAGAAAAAACTTGCCATATTTTGCGATGTTTTCTGTGAAAATGGCTATTTTACTATAGAAGAGGCAAGAAAGATATTGCATGCTGGGAAGAGATATGGAATGATACCAAAAGTACATGCAGATGAATTTTCTTCATATGGTGGAGCTGAACTTGCAGCAGAGTTGAAGGCTGTGAGCGCCGACCATCTTCTCATGACATCTAGGGAAGGAATGAGAGCCATGGCAAAAGCCGGTATTACGGCGGTTCTTCTACCCTCGGTTCCGTTTTCATTGATGCAGAGCGAATATGCCGATGCAAGAGGGATGATTAAGGAAGGTGTGAAGGTGGCGCTGGCAACCGACCTGAACCCCAATTGCTGGACAGAGAACATGCAATTTGTCATTCAACTTGCATGCTTTAAAATGGGGATGACACCGAGAGAAGCGATAGAAGGTGCAACAATAAATTCCGCGAAAGCGATAGGAATAGAGAGAGAAATAGGAAGCATAGAGAAAGGGAAAAAAGCTGATCTGATAGTGATAAATGCCCCATCCCATGTTTTTATTCCATATCATTTTGGGGTTAATATGGTGGAGAGAGTAATAAAAAACGGAGAAATTGTATGAAGGCCATTTCTCTTCTTTCGGGAGGAATAGACTCCCCCGTAGCCTTTTATATAATGGCAAAAAGAATGGAATGCATAGCCCTCCATATGAACAACGAGCCTTTTGGAGGCAGGGAAGAAGAGCAGAAGGTTATTGATATAGTGAGGCATCTGGCACACGACATCAATAAAGAGATAATAGTATATATCGTTCCGTTTGGGGGAATCATACAAAAAGAGATATACGAACACTGCGAGGAAAGATACCGTTGTATCATATGCAAGAGAATGATGTATAGGATTGCAGAAAAAATTGGAAGGAAAAAAAAGGCAGATATGATTGCAACTGGAGAAAACCTTGGCCAGGTTGCATCCCAGACACTTCAAAATTTAATGGTTCTCGAAGAAAGCGTGGAAATGCCCGTTGTCAGGCCACTTATAGGACTTGATAAAGAAGAAATAATCAAGATCGCAAAGAGGATAGGGACGTATGAAATTTCAATAAAAAAGGCAGCTCCATGCCTTCTTGTCCCAAGGAAACCGTCAACATGGGCAGGTTTGGACAGGATATATAAGGAAGAAAAAAAAATGGATTTTCAGGCTTTAATTAAGGAAGCAGTCAAAGGAGCGAGAATGGAGAAACTTTAAAAAATGCAACCATATTCTTATCCATTAAATGGGCTCTTGGTCTAGCTGGTTATGACGTCGCCTTGACATGGCGGAGGTCCTGGGTTCAAATCCCAGAGAGCCCACTTTTTCATCACTGCGTTATTTTTATATATCTTTCCTGTCATTTAGACGAAAATGGTTGATGTTTACAGAATGGTTGCATTCGATATGGACGGGGTTCTGGTAGATATGGAAAGCTCGTGGAGTTATATCCACAAATGCTTTGGAACGGATAACCGGAAGACAGCGGAGGCATATCTTAATGGCGAGATAGGAAGCAATGAATTTATGAATAGAGACATTGCATTGTGGAAAAGCAAGGGGAAATTTCTGCATGATATTGAGAAGATTTTTGAGAGCATACCTGTAATGAAAGGTATCCATGAATGTATAGGGAAATTAAAGGCAGAAGGCATAATCACGGCGATTGTCTCTGGCGGTCTGGATATTCTTGCAAGAAGAATCGCCAGGGATGCAGGAATAGACCACGTTGCCGCGAATGGAATAGACGGAGATATGGAAAAAGGGATATTGCGAGTTTCTCCAAGAAGGAAGGATGTGACACTTACCAAACTTGCGGAGAAACTGCACGTTAAAAGGAAAGAGATAATATCGGTTGGAAACTCAAGGTATGACATAAAAATGTTTGAGGTGAGCGGTATGGGCATAGCGTTCAATCCTTGTGATGATGAGGTAATAAGACATGCGGATGTCGTCATAAAAGGAAAAAACTTATCTCTTATCTTGCCTTATGTTATAGAATGATAACATTTGGCCTGCTGGTTTTGTTTCTCATAGGGCTATTTTTTTACATACTGTATTCCATAGTCCATATTGCCTTTGTTGAAGTCGGGTTTTCGCGGTTGGAGGGGAGTTTCATCGTCTTCGGCTCCATCATATTTGGTCTCGTGGATCTTCCTCTCTTTACCTATAACAACTGGATAATTGCCATAAATATAGGAGGGGCGGCAATTCCAATTATTATAAGCATTTACTTGATAATGAAAAAAGAGTTTATGGGAAAAGCGATAATAGGGATACTGATTGTCTCGTTTTTTACGTATAATATCACGGAAGTGAGCAGCAAAGGGGTTACATCTTCATTTCCATTCTGGCTTCTTCCCCCTGTAGTGGCAAGCATTTTTTCTTTGATGACATCATATAAAAGACCGAAGGAGGCTGCCCCTCTTGCCTATGTAACGGGCACGCTGGGAGTATTGATAGGCGCAGATTTTTTTCATCTCCCGGAAATTTTGAGGATGTATACACCCAATACTGTGATGGCCTCTATCGGCGGAGCTGCGATATTTGACATGGTTTTCCTCGCGGGAATAATAGCAGTGCTGGTTGATTCATTGTTTATAATAAAGAGATAGGTTTGCACATGGAAGGACATTGAACAAAAGGATTTAAAACTCTTTTCGCCAATCGGGAGATAAAGATTTATTAATGAAACATATTTCCCATTATGATAATTGCGGAACTGGCAATTTTTCCAATCTCGGAAGGTACATCTGTAAGCAAATATGTCAGGGAAGCATTGAAAGCTCTGGAGAAGACGGGGCTGAAATACGAGAGTGGGGCTATGTCCACATGCATAGAATCACCAGACCTGGAAAGCATATTTGATGCTGTTGAGAAGGCTCATGATGCAATCGTAAAAATGGGGGCGAAACGCATTCAGATAGCCCTGAGTATAGACCACCGTCTCGATAAAGATGCGACCATGGAATCAAAGTTAAAGGCAATAGGAAAGGGAAAAGCATGAATGACTTATGGATAGAAAAGTATCGTCCCTCAAAACTAGATGAAGTCGTGGGGCAGCAGGGCATCGTCGATAGTCTGAAGGCGTATGCCAACTCCGGCGGCATTCCCCATCTGCTATTTGCAGGCCCTGCCGGTACAGGAAAAACCACATGCGCTATAGCCCTCGCAAGAGAAATATTCGGGGAGGGCTGGCATGACAATTTTGAAGAGTTAAATGCAAGCGATGAAAGGGGAATAGATATAGTGAGAGGAAAAATAAAAAATTTCGCCAGGACTGCCCCTCTCGGTCAGGCTCCATTCAAGATTATTTTTCTGGATGAGGCAGACTCATTAACGCCAGATGCCCAGGCAGCTTTAAGGAGAACGATGGAGAGATACGCACGCATATGCCGTTTTATACTTTCATGTAATTACTCCTCCAAGATAATAGACCCGATACAGTCGAGGTGTGCTGTTTTCCGGTTTTCTACCATAGGCGAGGAGGATATAAAAAAGTATCTTGAAGAAATTGCCAACATTGAGGGGTTAAAAATTACAGAAGATGGAATGAAAGCGTTGCTGTATGTCGCGAGGGGAGACCTGCGTAAGGCAATAAACGCTCTTCAAACCTCTGCGACTCTTTCAAAAAGGATAGATGCCGAAATTGTTTACAGGACAACGGCCACTGCCAAACCCGAGGAGGCAAAGAAGGTGATGGAAACCGCTCTCAGGGGAAATTTTATGGCTGCAAGAGAGATTCTTGATAAGATGCTCATCGATTACGGGCTGTCGGGCGAGGATATAATAAAAGGAATGTACAGTGCATTGTTCGACCTGCCCATCCCGGAAAAAACAAAGGCAGTGATGGTTGAAAAGATCGGTGATGCGGAATTCCATATTGTCGAGGGAAGCAATGAACGCATTCAGATAGAGGCCCTGCTGGCAAATATGGTTGTTTTGGGGAGAAAGTAATGAGTTATTTGGAGATGGATTTCATAAGGACGGAGACGATACAAAAGAGAGCCTACCAGTCAAATATTTTTGAGGCCGTGAAGGATAGGAATTCCATGATCGTTTTGCCTACCGGCCTTGGAAAAACCATAATAGCCTTAATGGTCATTGCACATAAATTGAAAAAAGGAAAAATTCTTTTTCTTGCACCCACGAAGCCGTTGTGCGAGCAACATGCAAAATCCATAAAAAAATTCACCACCATCGAAAATGCCGTGCTTGTAACGGGAGAACTTTTTTCACCAGAAAAAAGAAAGGAGATATATAAGAATGCTGGGGTCATCGTGGCAACACCGCAGACGATAGAGAACGACCTCGACAGGGGAATGAACATAGGGGATTTCAGTCTTATTATATTCGATGAGGCACACAGAGCTGTTGGGAATTATGCGTATGTTGGTGTGGCAAGGCGTTATCTAAGGAGGCAAACACAAACACTCGGCATGACAGCATCCCCGGGAAGTGATTACAAAAAACTGAAGGAAGTGGCCGAAAACCTAGGTATAGAGCACGTTGAGCTGAGAACAGAGGGTGATGAGGACGTCATACCCTATATCTCCAGAAGAAAGATGCAATGGGTTGTAACCGACATGCCCGACGATGTAAAAAGAGCAGCAAGAAAGATTGACTGCATGCTGGATAAATTTATCTCGGAATTAAAAAATTATACGAAACAGGCAAGATATCTGTCCTCAAAAAAATTGAGTAGGAAGGTTTTGATAGACATTCAGCGCAGGATGCAGAAAAATTTGAAAAGCAGGGGCGGGACGATGTACACGGCAATAAGCATTGTATCAGCCGCCATAAAGCTTTCTCATTTAAGGGATATGCTTACAAGCCAGGGTGCGGAAGTAGCGGGAAAATATATAGAAAAAATAGAAATCGACAGGTCAAAATCCGCAGCAAAAATAAGGAGCAACGAACTATACAGGCAGATAAGAAGAGATATTTTGAGTTCAAATGGAAAAAAGCCCAAGCTGGATATGACAAAAAAAATACTCGGGAATCATTTTGACAATAACAGGAACGGAAGGGTTATGATATTTGCTGAATACAGAGATACTATTGACTTTTTGACTTCAGAACTTGAAAAAATGGATGGGATAAGGGCAAAAAAATTCATAGGGCAGGCAAAAGGGATGAGCCAGGAAGAACAGAAAAAAACGCTTCAGGATTTCAGTGACGGAAAATTCAATGTTTTAATTTCAACAAGTATAGGAGAAGAAGGAATAGACATACCCACCACAACCCTTGTTCTATTTTATGAGCCCGTGCCCTCGGCCATACGCTATATACAGCGGAGAGGAAGGACGGCTCGTGACGGCCTGCCAGGAAGTGTGATAATTTTGATAATGAAGGGGTCGAGGGATGAAGCATATTACTGGAGTAGCATCAATAAAGAAAAAAAGATGTACCAGCAAATATACAAACTGAAGAAAGAGCTAGAAGGGGCGGAGAAAAAAAAAGCCATGCACAAAATGGACAGGGAAGGACAGACGATGCTTGACAGCTTTGCTGTCTGAATACCTTGAATTTTACATCCTTTGCGTTTCTTTACCAAATGTGACAAACTCATTCATTGCCAGATGGGCAAGAAAGTCGGCCTGCCTGTTTGGTTTTTCGTCACTGAAAGTATTCCTGTCATATGTAAAATTGATCACCTCTCCAGTAAAAAATGTATGGTCTCCATAATCCCTTTCGTCAACAACCCTGCACTCCAGGTTTGCAGCCGCCTCTTTTATGCTCTTTGTTTTCACCTTTTTTGACTTGATTAGTGTTATACCCATATCCTTTATCTTGCCCGGCCCGCTTCTTGTACCGGCAATCCATACATCCTTTAACATTTCAAGGGTTGGCACACTTATGACGAATTCGCCATTTTGCTTGATGAGCTTATGTGTGCAACGTTTCGCAGATATTGCCACGCCCACCATGAAAGGATGGCAGGAGATAGGAATGACCCAGTCTGCGGCCATCACATCTGTTTCCTCTTCCCCGCTCACAATCAGAAATGTCCTCAATGGATACAGCAGATGATACATGATTATAATGCTCTTCCTGATATTAAAAATTTATAGTTTTTTAACAGCCAGGGTATCGGTGTTCATGAGAAAACCCTGCCATCCGTTTATAAAGCGTCCTACGAGGGACATCGATGGTGGAATAACCCCCTGGAGGATTTAAGGGAATGAATAGGATGCTTCAAATCGCTGTGAAAATTTTGTAAGGCCGTAGAGAACATCCCCTTCTACTTCTCCTTTCAACGTAAGAACGAATTCACCCATACGTATCATATTTATAACAGCGTCCGTCAAATCTGCATAATATAAAGTGATGGTCATCTCCCTGATTCTGGTAGAATGAGCGGAAATGAAAATTTCTGGGAAATGTCCGTCCCCGATATAATTGGCGGTGAGATACATATCAAATTTCACTGAAAGGCCGGAAATGTCTCTGCCAGCCGGGTTATGTATTTCCAACTTCAACTTTATTTTACAATAGGTTATGCCTATTTCAGAAATGCTGGCATCTGTAATTGTTACCTCACTGTCTCCAATAGCTGAAACATCTGCATAATATTCATAGCCCGCAAAGCCAGAGATTGCAATGATTGCAATGATTGCCGCAATCTTAACCAATTTCTTCATCAATGGCTATACCGCCTTTCTTGGGTCTGTAATCTCCCCTTTCAGAGCCGATGATGCCACAGTTGCCGGTGATGCAAGATATACTTTGGAATCACGGGAACCCATCCTCCCCCTGAAATTTCTATTGGTGGAGGCTATTGCTACTTCGCCGCCTGCAAGTATGCCTTCATGCGCCCCAAGACACGGACCGCATCCAGGGTTTAGCACTAAAGCCCCGGCCTCAACAAACGTTTTCAATAAGCCTTCATTCAATGCATCCTTGTAAACTTCTATGGATGCAGGAAAAACGAGCATTCTCACACCATCTGCCACTTTCTTGCCTTCAAGGATGCCTGCAGCGATCCGTAAATCCTCGAGCCTGCCATTTGTGCATGATCCGAGCACTGCCTGATCTATCGCTTTTCCCTCCACATCTTCAACATCCCTTACGTTATCCACCGTATGGGGACATGCTACCTGTGGGGAAAGATCACTTATGTCAAATTCAAACTCCTTTTCATATGGCCCATCGTAGTTTTTTAAGGGAAAGACGGCTGCTTTGGCCCCCATTTCCATGGACATGTTCGAAATTACGATTTTGCTGGCCAGACTCATGTTTTCTACAATGCCGTAAAATTCACATGCCTTGTAATTTGCCCCGTCCGACCCCAACTGTTTTATCACGTGGAGTATGATGTCTTTAGAAAAGACCATCTCCGGCATCTCTCCTTCAATAACCATTTTGTAGCTTTCAGGAACGCGAAGCCATATTTTTCCTGTTGCCCAAACGGCAGCCATCTCAGTTGCCCCTATACCCGTGGAAAATGCCCCCACGGCACCGTAAGACGTGGTGTGAGAATCCGTTCCAACTATCAACTTTTCAGGGGAGGCATACCCCTCTTCTATCATTACCTGGTGGCATATACCCCTGTTTATATCATAAAAATTTTTTATTCCCTGCTCTTTAACAAATTTTCTTATTGATTGATGGCCTTCCGCAGTTTTGATGGTATTTGCCGGAGCGCGATGGTCGAGTATGATAACTATTTTTTTATTATTCCACACTCTTTCCTTTCCAATTTCTTTGAATTTTTTTATGACAAGGGCAGCGTTATCGTGGGACATTGCATAATCGACCTTGGCATCTACAATATCTCCTGGCTTTACTGTTTCTTCTCCAGAAGCCCTGGCAAGGACATCTTCGGCTACGGTTACCATCCCTTCACGCTCCTCACGGTATCCAGCACCGTGCCATCCCTGTATTCCACAACTGCAACTACATCTTTCCCTAGTTTTGGTTTTTTCGGTTTCCCGCGCATGTTAATGGCTTTTTTGTAAAGTTCTTCTATGTCCACAATAGGCATATTCACATTTTCAATCAAATCCTCCCTTTTCGGATTGATCGCAATGCCTCTTTCGGTAACGATAACATCGACAACATCCCCGGGCGTTGAAACCGTTGTAACTTTCTCCCTTATGACAGGTATTCTTCCTCTGAGGAGAGGAACAAGCACCACCGTAATGTCTGAGCCGGCTGAAGCATCCTGATGCCCCCCTATTCCATGCAACAGCAAACCATCTGAATGAGTGTTAACATTTACATTGAAATCAAGGTCAACTTCTGTTGCCCCCAAAAAACATGCATCCTGTCTGTTGACAATACACCCGCATGTATGTGGGTCGCCAAATGTTACGTGGGAAACTTCAACATGGTCAATATTTTTTCTCATTGATTCGACCGCCCTTAAATCAAAACTCTGGGCATCCAGAATTTTTTTAATTGTCCCGTCCTCCAGCATATCCACGACAAAGCCGGTTATTCCCCCCATAACAAAATCACCAACAATTCCTTTTTCTTTCATGTATTCATGTAGAAACTTGGTGACCGCAAGGCTCGTGCCGCCCGCGCCCGCCTGGAATGAAAAGCCGTCTTTCAATACGCCTGCCTCAGCAAAGAACTTAACCAGATTTTTTGCCATCATAAGGCGGGAAGGACTTCTCGTAATCTGCATCGTGCCCGTTTTTATACCGCCTGGATCACCGATTGAATCCACTTTTACCACATAATCTACCAGAGTTTGGGAAATCGAGACGGGCGTTACGGGATACGGACGAAGATTGTCTGTTACAACAACAACGTTGTCGGCATGTATGGCATCTGCAACGCCAAACCCCAACGCTCCAAAAGCAGAATGACCAAATGAGCCATTACAATTTCCGTAATCGTCAGCCGTCGATGCCGCAATGAAAGCAGTATCTATATGCAAATCGCCGGATGCAACTGCTCTTGCCCTTCCCCCGTGCGAGCGAATCGTAACGGGCTCTTTCAATTTCCCCCCTTCGGAAACGAATGCACCGACAGGGCCGTTCAGGCTTCCGTGTATGGCTGTAACAACCCCATTTTTTATATGCTCTATTATGGGCTCATGAACAGGAAAGAGGGCGGTGGGCGCCAGCGTAATATCTTTTATTCCCATTTTCGCAATCTCGTCAACCACCATATTTACAAGCCCTTCTCCATTGCGCAAGTGGTGGTGAAAAGAGATAGTTGAACCGTTCTCGATGCCCGTCTTTTTTATTGCCTCCTTTATTGAGCCCAGCACTTTCTTTTCATCAGGAAACACTGCTTTTAGAGGAGGAGGATATCTCCTTTTTTTCGGCTTAAATGAAAAAGGCCCATTGTATGGTTGCAGCTTTCTTCCAGCAATTTCATCTGGAATTTCCCTTCCAACAGCATTCTTCATGATGTGTTATGTAATGCCCATACGATTTAAAGATATTTTGTTGACTTTTCGCAATTCTTCCAGGTAGGGCAAAGTGAAATATATACTTTGGATTTAAGCCTGAAGCAAGGAAGGAAAACAGGAATAAAGTCAACTCCCAGCTTTATCTTTATGCATCTGGCTTATTGTTCAGAACTTCTATGTCCTTGGAAAGAAAGTATGAGATGTACCTGGTTTGACGACCAAGTTTATTATGAATTTAGCCCCACTGATACCAAGACTTATGAAAGCTCAATAACCTGGCGGAGAGGCATGATTCTTATCGTTTTTCCTCTTTCCTCAAACCTTTCAGCATTGTCTTAATCATGCTCCTAGTTTCTGGTAGATTCTCAGTTATGATTTTCCAGATGATGCTCAAGTCCACTCCAAAGTATTCATGAATTGTGATATTGCGTAACCCAATCATTCTTTTCCAAGGAATATCGGGATATTTTTCTTTGGCATCATCCGGGATGTTTTTTGCTGCCTCACCAATGATTTCTAGGTTTCTAATAACCGCATCTATAACCATCTCATTTCCTACAAATGTCTCGTAAGTCGAACCTTCGATATAACGCCCGATTTTATCCATTGCTTCTAGTATGTCCTCGATAAATATTGAGTTCCGCCTCACATGTACACAACCTCTTCCAGGATCTTATCTTTCAACTGGGGTTTCAAAGCTTTTACTGTGACCAAATCCACCTTTTTGCCTAAAATTTTTTCCAAGAATTCTTTGAGATCAATAAATTCCCACCCTATCTGTTCATAAAATTCCACGAGGATATCTATATCACTTTCCTCTGATTCCTCTCCCCGTATATAGGAACCAAAAACACCAATTTTTTTCACCTTAAACTTTTTCCTAAGAAAGGCCTTATGTTTCTTTAATATTTCTTCTATCTCTTTTTGTTTTTCCATCTACTTGTATATACATATCTCAATTAAATTTTTTGATTTTTTGTTCACCTTTTAGAATTCTCATTTTCTCAAGAGATGAGATATGCCTGGTTTGACAACCAAGTTTATTATGAATTTAGCCCTGCTTGTGCTGAAGTCGAAATGAAGAAAAGATATGCCCCGAATTCTGGATCCAAAGTAGGTCTCAAATTCTGGATGGATGTTGAAGAGTCATCATGCTGTGAGCTTTGTTTTTGGTTTGTACAATCCAATTTGATGAAAATTCGTTCGCCAAAAACTTTAAGGCGTAAATTGCATTATAATCTTGGAGGCAAAAAATGAAGAATGCAATATGGAAAAAAGGATTGGTTGTTGGAATAATACTACTTATTATAGGGGTTAGCTTCTCAACGTCAAAGCAAATCATAGCCTTACAACCAGAAATTGTAGTAGGGCCATATACTCAAAATGTTACTAATGATAGCATAACAATAGCGTGGGAAACAAACATTCCTGCCACTAATAATAGTGTGGAGTATGGTGAAAACACAGATTATGGGTGTATTGAATATGGGCCGTCTGGTGGTCGCCATCACGAAATAACGATATATCCTCCTTTTACATCTGGGCATTACAAAGTGGTATCGGATGGTATAGAAAGCAATGATTTTGAATTTAAACTGGCTGGTCATTGTTATAGCACTCAAGAATTTAAGTGCGTGATATTCGGTGATAGCAGAGGAGTATGGGATCGCTGGAGGCACGCAACTGAAGTAGCAAATGCGGTTAATGCCGAACACCCAGACTTTGTTATACATGGAGGTGATATGGTGAATGATGGAAGAGTTCAAACCCAATGGGATAGCTGGCTTGGGTTAATGAAATCATTAATGCAGAACTCGACTGTCTTTGGCATACTGGGCAATCATGAATACAACGGCAGTCGATACTATGAAATTTTTGCCCTTCCAAATAATGAAATGTGGTATAGTTTTGATTATGGACCGTGCCATTTTACAATATTGGACAATTATGAATCATGGGATGTTGGTTCACCTCAATATGAGTGGCTGAAAGATGACTTGTCTTCAAGCATGGCTCCTTTCAAGATTGTTTGCTTCCACGAGCCCATATATTGTAGTGGAGGTCACGAACCTAGGACTGATGTGAGAGCAGCGTGGGAGTCTTTATTCAACAACTATAACGTTGACCTGGTCTTTCAATCACATAATCACTATTACCAGCGTACTGACCCTATAAAGGGAATAACCTATATCGTTAGTGGAGGGGCTGGAGCACCATTATATACTCCAGAAGATGCATGGTTTATGAATAATAGCAAGAAAGCATATCATTACTGCGTTTTAGATGTTTCATTAGTGGAGATGCGAATGACATGCTCAGCTAGGTATACTAATGGAATTGCGTTTGATGAATTTGTTGTTTGTCCGCCTACTACACCGAGCGTGAAAATTATAAAACCAGAAAAAGCTCTCTACATTTTTAATAAAAAGATAATGCCTTTGTCTTCTACTTTGATAATCGGAAAAATAGACATAGAAGTCTTTGCAACAGATTATAAATCAGGTATAGATCGTGTGGAGTTTTATATCGATGGCGGATATAAAGGGAACGATACCTCTCTTCCTTATGAATGGACTTGGGATGAAACCATTTTTGGTAAACACACTATAAATGCTATTGCTTATGATAACTCTGGTAACACTGCAAGCGATGAGCAAGAGGTCTGGATATTCAACCTCTAACCCCTTTTTCTTTTAAATTCTTTAGCCTGCTGTTCCTAGATGTATGATGTGATACTTTTTACCTTCCTGCAACAGAGCTGAGAGGTATCACAATAGAATAAAACTTCTCCTGAAGAACCATATGGAATGTCAAGTATGCACTCCAGAATTTACTGCATCTCCTATTTTGTCGATGAGATCTATCCATTTCAGAAAGGAATTGAGGGCAGCCCTTAAATTTGCAGCATTTTTCGATGATATTTTTATCTCCAGGGCTTTTCCATTGCATATATCAACGTTTGCACGGGGTGCAGTCTCCAGTTTTATTACATTGTATATTATATCGTTTCTTTGACTCTCTATTGTTATAATCGCACGGTGCATTTACCTTGCCTTTATTTTTTTGGCCACCGTGCCCCGTTCCTTATAAAATAGTTTACCCCCACAAATGGGGCACTTTATGCCCATTTTCTCAGGGTCTATATCAATAGTTCTGCCGCATCTGCCGCATTTATATGATGCCATTATTCCCCTCCAACTATCCCCTTAATAATTTTTTTAACCTCCGTTCCTGCATCTGTCTGGGGTATGTAAGCCCCTCCAGCAAATTTTGCGCCGCATTTACCGCACACCCATATGGCCGTGCTCTCCCTTTTCAATTTAAAGTGGCCGCAGTTGGGGCATTTATGATATTTTCTCTGTTTCTCCTCTATTTTCCTGTGCTTATTTTTGGCCTTAACGCCATATCTTGCACCGAATTTTCCAGTAACTCCTGTCTTTTTCGTTCTTTTTGCCATTCTAACCCTCCAATATTTTTCGTATATCCTTTGACAGCACCCTGGCGGTATTTATATTATTTTTTATTTCTTTAACGGTAAAACTCCCGCTCAGGCCCTTCTGCATGGCGCGTATATCCCCCTTTTTATCAATTGCAACAGTATATCTTGCTTCTGCCACCTCCTCTTCATCCAGTGAAGGGTCCACCACTATTACCCCATTATATTTAACAAATGTGCAGCTTATCGGCGGGTCAGAGAGAGGCATTGGAACATTCTCGCCCATCTCAAATCTTTCGTTGGGAATTACGGTATTCAGGAGTGCAGTAGAGGCAGCAAGTGAACATGCATCGAATAAATTGCCGTCATAATCCAGGACATGTATATCAATAAAAACGATCCATACTTTCTCTCCAGGCTCTATACAGAGTTTTTCAAGTTGTATGAGCTTTGATTCCCTTACGCCCCTATCAACAACACGTGAAAGTTCGATGGCATTGGCTCTGGGTGGCCCGGACTCAAAATCTGGAGATGCCAGGGGGATTAATTCAACGGCAGTGCTCATTGCACCTTCCCCGGGTGTGTCAGGATATGGCTCCCCCACATCCATTTTTATTCCGGCAAGGACGGTCGTATTCCCTATCTTAACTTTTGCTGAGCCTTCGGCCATGTTTATCAGCCCCCTCTCGATTTCTATGGGGCGGTATTCATCGAAAGCCCGTCCATCTGGCCTTTTACCTTCTTTTGCCAGTCGATAAAGATAATCTTTCTTTACAGATGAAATTCCCATTTTATTCCTCCTCGAATGTTTTATATTTTTTCAGCAGTGCTTCTTTCTGCAATTTCGATATCTTCCTGCATCCTTTGATGGCAAGATCTATCGCCTCGTCAAACTCTTTGACCGTCATATGCCCGTCCATCTGGAGCAGCAAAATATCTTCATTTCTGGGGGCTATTGCCACTGGCAAATCGGCATCCCCTTTCTTATCCTCTTCTCCTATAAGGTCAAGCACCACAATCCCGTCCACCTTCCCTGCAGCACATGAAACAGGTATATCCCTCATTGGAATGCCCGCAGCCGCAAGGGCGACAGCCGCAGCGGTTATGCCGGCGCATCTCGTCCCTGCCTCAGCATCCAGAACCTCTATATTCACATCTATCACCGCTCTTGGAAACATCTCGGTCAATATCACATTCTCAAGTGCTTCCGATGTAATTTTTGATATCTCCTGACTTCTTCTATCCGGTCCCGGTCTTTTTCTGTCGTCAACACTAAAGGATGCCATATTATACCTTGCGTTTACAATTGCCTTGGTTGGATTCTGTATATGACGGGGCACGGCCTCTCTTGGCCCGTACACCGCCGCCATTATTTTATTTCCACCCCATTCTAGATAGCATGAACCGTCTGCCCTATAAAGAGGACCTGCCTCTATTTTTATTGGCCTTAATTCATCCGGTGCACGGCCGTCCAGTCTTTTTCCATCTTTTATCAAATTCATTTAATCACCCTTACTTTCCAAAAACTTGGATATTTTATCTGTAAGCCCTGTTGTATGGGCTTCTTTTTCTATTTTATGTATGGCTTCAACAAGAATTGCCATTTTATCGTCTTTTCCCTTAATCCAAACTCTTCCGTTTTGCCCAACAAATATCCAGCATCTCGTGCCCTGACGCAACAGCGATACCATCGATCCGTTTTTTCCTATGACTCTGGGGACTTTAGACGGCTGAATTTCGACTATTACGCCTTCCTCCACTTTCCTGCAGTGTTTGCCCCTCATAGATATTTCTATATTCCTCGCCTCATTTATCGACATCACGTCTGCTATGATGACCTCACCCGTGTTCAAAAAATGGGAGGCTTCACCGAATTCCACTCTCCACGGAACTTCATCAGCTCGCAGCAACGCCGGATACGGGGCGTTTATGTCCGCCATCCAGCTCATTTTTGATGCTTCTTTTATTACTCCTATAACTGTATCCCCCACGGATGGGTCGTACACGCCGGAGAGAGAAATGACATTGAGATATCCTGACTTCTCTTCCAGAATGCCGAGTCGAGAAGAATATATATTTTTCCCCTCCCTAAACGTACCTCTTCCCTGCTTATTGCCGTCTATTTTTCCTAACAAAGTTCCGGGTATAACTATTTTTCTTTCCATGCTACTTCCTCCAAAATTATTTACAAATTTTTGTTTCCACATCACCTTTTGTCATGTTGTTGAGTTTATCATAAAACTCCGTCTGCATTCCCGCCGGAATTTCTATCCTACATTTCCAGGAGCCGTCAGGCAGCCATTCTTCTTTTAGTATGGTCCCGAACGACTTTACTTCCCCGTATGCCCTGCCTGCATACTTACCCTGTATTTTCACTTCTATTTCCACATTTTCAATCGATATGGGGATTATCGGGCGGATTGCATTGATAATATCTTTAATTTGTACATCCACCGGCTTAAAAGGATCTATATGTACGCCGGCTTCCTCGATTGCCAACTCTATCCTATCCTTCGGATGGGGTAGTTTTGTCTGTGGATTCATTGAATTGCGAGCTATGGTATCAATTATTTTTTTCTTTTTTCTTTCCTGCATCTCCCTCCTCTGGCTTGTGGTTAGCTGAATCTTTCCTTCCTTTACGATTATCTTCGCTATGCTGTTAATGTCGGTTGTGCCAAACACCTCGCTTATTGACTCCTCTGATGCTTTTGTTCCTTTATTGGCATCTTTAAAAACAAGGTCTGTGGCCAGGTTTTCCGATAAATTTATGTCCCTGCCATCCAAAAAATCTTCTGCAGCCTTAGGGTCTACCAATATCTCGAAATGTATTCCCTTTTTTTCATATCGTGCGACTACTGCATCTTCTAACGAGACCATTATTTACCTACCACCTTTAAAAAATATTTTTCACATTCCTTTTCCGAGAGAATCCTGAAATTCTCCTTTTTAGTGACAATACCTACCTCGACAGCACTCTTCCCAAGTTTTTTATCAGTTGCTTCATATAATGCTTCTATCCCGAGCACAATAGCCTCTTCTTTTCCGGTCATTTCATATTTCTTTTCAAGGAATTCTATTGCTATATCTCTTCCGTTACCTTCGGCAGTTGCCTTATATTCCATCATTGCCCCGGAAGGATCCGTGGCAAAAAGACGAGGATGGTCGTTATCAATGCCACTTATAATGAGAGCTGTACCGAATGGCCGGACTCCTCCGTACTGTGTATATGTCTGCTTAAAATCGCATATTTTTTTAACCAGTGCTTTTATCTGGATTTTTTCGTCGTACGTTATACGATTTATCTGGGCCTCTATCCTTGCCCTGTCAACCAAGACACGTGCATCCGCCACTAAGCCTGAGGTAGCACAGCCAACATGCTCATCTATCATGAATATTTTTTCTATGGACGATGGTTCGACAAGTTTTGATGTTATCCTTCTGTCAACTATCAGGGCGACTCCATCCGTGAATTTTAGCCCGACCGTTGTTGTGCCCCGTTTCACCGCCTCTCTTGCATATTCTACCTGAAATAATCTGCCGTCCGGCGAGAAGACAGTAATAGCCCTATCATATGCCATCTGTGGTTTCATTTCAACACCTTATAATTTAACAAGTAATAATCCACTGAATATATAATTTGTGATAGCCCCATGGCCGAGTGAAACAACCAGGGGTATTACGTTCAGCAGGAGCTGTGTTCAATGGCGTTATTGGGACAGGACTCAATGCATACACAGCATTCGATGCAGTCATCAATTTTCGACGCCACTGCCTTCCCGTCCACCAGCTCGTACACATCCACGGGACAATCTTCGATGCACTTTCCGGTACCGTTACATTTGTCATGATCTATCTTTATCGTTATGTCTCCTGATGAAGAAGTAAATTCTTTTATCATGAGGGGTGAATTAAACTTTCCTTTATAACTTTTATGATTAGATTTATAGAGAATGAACAAGTGAAGAAGACCAAGATAAACAAACTAACAAGGCAGACATACTAAAAAAGGATATAGGGAATATGATTTGCTACTTCAAGGATGAAAAGTTAGAGAACATACTTCCCTTAATCAATAGAACCAAAGAATGAAAATATAGTTGCAATTAGAGAAATGGGCCCACGGGGGTTTGAACCCCGGATCTCCGCCGTGTGAGGGCGACGTCATAACCAGCTAGACCATGGGCCCGGAGCAAATAGAAAATAGAGGAGAATATATTAATTTTGGCTCATAAAATTGCAAAAATCGAAAATAAAAGAAAGTTTTAAATATAATTATATCAATACACTTTGTTAGCAAAAAGCTATCAAATTGGGGCTGAATGAAATGAAAAAAAGGGTATTGGCGGTGGATGATGAGGAGCCGATACAGGAATTGATAAAGGTGTATCTATCTCCGCTAAACGTAAAAGTATATCAAGCATTCACCGGCGAGGATGGGGTCAAGATGTATGAAAACATGTTTGATGCGGGAAGAAGGCCTGATCTGGTCATCATGGATTTAAAGCTGCCGGGCATAGACGGCATAGAGGCAATAAAACGGATAATGAAGATTGATCCCTGGGCTGTTATATACGGCTTTACCGCATTTTCCAGTCCGATATGGGCATCTCAGATGCTTGAGGCAGGAGCAAAAAAGGTCATCCCGAGAAGCATGGGCTTTAGCGGCCTAAGGGGGATGGTGCAGGAAACGCTGATGAGAAAAAAAATTGCCATTCATTAAAAATTTCATGCCAAAATAAGCGGGCGTGGTGGGATTTTCGCACAACTTATCAAACAAGTTGCAGTTCGAACCCACGATTGCTGGCTTAGAAGGCCAGCGCCATATCCTAGCTAGGCCACACGCCCACTTTGTAGCACCAACGTAAGAAAGTGCACTTGATAATAAAATCATTCGTATCTGGCCGATTCGTCTATAAGTTCTTCCACCCTGCCGTTTTTAACTGTAACAGGATGAGATATTATAGTTCTTCTGCAACAGTACCTTTTGATGCCCAGATCGTCCAGCACCTTCTCCGGCTCTTCCCCATTGATATATACTCTTTCCTTGTATCCCTCAAATAGGGAACCGAGCACTTTTCCACATGTGAAACATCTTATAGGTATTATCATTTTATCTATACGATTTTTGCCTTTTCTTTCTGGCCCCTCGCCCAAGCTGCTTCTTGGGTTCCTTGCGGCGGGTATCGCTCACAAGAAGCGTGCGGTCATATTCCATGAACATCTTTTTTAGTTCCTCGCTGTCTGTATAATTCACTATGGCTTTCGCAATGGCTGTTCTTGCGGCCTCCGCCTGGCCCATTGGGCCGCCACCTTCCACGATTACGTTTATATCAATTTTGTCCATGTATTTTTCTGCCATCTTCACCGGTTCTGCCATGAAGTCCCTCACAAACTTGGATTGACAGGCATTGAGGTTGATGCTGTTTATTCTGACCACGCCTTTTCCCTTCCTTGCCACTGCCCTTGCAATAGAGCTTTTTCTTTTGCCGGACTGAATCACTGCTTTTACCATGACACCCCCAGATATTCCGAAAGTTCTTTGAGAGTAATACAGCGTGATGAACTTCCTGATTTAATTTTCTCAAATTTTTCTTTCTCAAATTCCTCGGGCACACCTATGTATGTCTTCAGATTTTTATATGCTTTTCTGCCTCTTGGCCGTTGGTACGGGAGCATTCCCCTTACCGTCCTTTTCAAAATTTTGTCGGGCATTCTGGAGAAAAACGGGCCCTTTCTCTTCGTCCCTCCGACTTCTCTTTTTTTCCTATATCTCTTCTCTATCTCGTCTTTACTGCCAACAATTATTGCCTTCTCCGCATTCACCACCGCAATTTCTTCTCCTTCTAGCAGACGTTTTGCCAGAACGGATGAAAGCCTGCCAAGGGATGCCCCACTTGCATCTATTATCGCCGCCATTTAACCACCAAGAATACGAATGTTTTTTCCCGCAGGATTTTTCTCCACTATTTCCTTAATGGAATAGCACTTGCCTCCTGCATTCTCAATCTTTTTTCTCGCCTGTCCAGAAAAGCCAAGGGCAGCTACTTCAAATTTTCCTGCCTCCCCATCCCCAAGCACTTTTCCGGGAATAAGGGCTATCTCTCCTTTATTTATGTGCTTCATTATCTTGCCAACATTTATCTCGGCCCTGCTGCGGGACGATTTCTCAAGCCTTTTTGCAATAGCCTTCCATATGCCCGCATTGTGCTTTTCTGCCGATGCATAAAGGTAACTGACCAGTTCTGTAATCTGCGGATTGCTCTTTTTCATCCTGGCTGATAATATAGCATTGTTTATAAGGCTTATGCTTGTTGATGGGAGAATGCCCATCATTCAATTCTTGCCCCTATGCCTAACGCACCAGAAACACGCTTACAGTAAAAGTAATAGCCAGATAATCCAGGGGCTTGTACCTGCCCTCTTTTTATTAGATACTTACGGCATCCCATTTCTCACTTTGAAAGACTGATGTCAGTGCTATGATTTATTCGACACGGCAGAATATGCCGATACTTACTTATATCGAAAGAATATAATTAACTACTATATGAAATTCCTTTTTCTGTATCCTACAACAGATTCTTTTTCTCTTGATGACGGTGAGAAATCTTTCATGTATGCACCCACTCTTGGTATCCTCTACCTCTCCTCAGTGCTGAGGGATAACGGGCACGAAGCAAAGGTTATAGATATCCGCGGAGAGGAAAACCCGGGCGAGGCGATAAAGAATGAAATTAGAAATACAGATGCCATAGGAATCACGGTGCCCACATTTGCGCTGAACAATTCAAGGAAAATCGTTGGTATGATCAGAGACATCGATTCTTCCATACCTATTGTGATGGGAGGACCCCATCCGACACTCTATCCGCATGCATCCCTGAAGGAAATAAATGCAGACATTGCCGTGGTGGGAGAAGCCGAAAACAGTATTCTGGATGTGACAAAAATCCTGGAGGGAAAGCAGGGAGCGGAGGAGGGGCGGGGGGTGTACTACAGAGAAAATGATGGAATACATGTGGGAAAGAAGGCGGAAATTATAGATGACCTGAATTCCATTCCTTTTCCTGCTCATGATCTGGTGAAAAAATACGACTATGGCAGTTCCTATGGCTTCAAACTTTTCAAGGGCAAGACAACAGCTGTGCTTGCCAGCAGGGGGTGCCCGAGAAGATGCAGCTTCTGCAGCAGGCGGTTGCTTTACATGGGAATTTACAGAAAGAGGAATGCGGAGAACGTGGTTGGAGAAATCGAGATGCTCTATGAAAGGGGGTATGAAAACGTGATAATAGCAGATGACAACTTCACCAGCGACATGAGAAAAGTTGACACGATAATGGACATGATAATGGAAAGGGGGATCGAACTGACACTGCTGGTCAACGGGGCAAGGGTGGATTCTGCGGATGAGAGAGTATATTCAAAAATGTGGGATGCAGGGGTGAGGCTCATATCGTTCGGGCTCGAATCTGGAAATCAGGAGATACTTGATTTTTACCGCAAAGACATAACACTTGATCAGATAAGGAGAGCTGTCGATATTAGTAACAAAACAGGATTTTTCACCATAGGGAATTTCATAATTGGTGCACCTATCGAAACAGAAAAAGAAATCAAAAACACCATAAAGTTTGCGTCCTCCCTTCCCCTTGACATGGCTGAGTTTTTCATACTCCGGTACATGCCCGGCTCGGAACTGTGGGAGAGAGCTTTGAAGGGCGGGAAAATCGGGGAGGACGAATATCTAGTGGAAAGTGATTGCAGGAAGGGGCTTGGAAATTTTACAAGAGAAGAGCTGATACACTGGAAAAATCTTGCATACAAAAACTTCTACTTCAGACCGTTGTATATTGCAAATGAACTTCGCAAATTCATATCGAGGTTCGACATTCGCCTCATAAAGGCAGGATTCTCGATGCTGAAGATTCTACGGTACCGGACCAAAAAGGACGAGAAAGTCTGGAAAATGCTGGAAAAATAGGATTATGGTGATAAAACATGCCATCCGTTATCTACTTATATTGTAAAAATAATTAATAGGCTATGAAAATATTTGGGCATTATAATCCAGTTGAATTGTATTTTGGTACTGGAACTCTGGAAAAAGTTGGTGGTCTTGCGAAAAAATACGGAAATAAAGCTTTGATTGTTACAGGCAGGCACAGCATGAAAGAAAGCGGTGCCCTGGATAGACTTTTGCACTATCTCAACATCTCGGGAGTGGAGACAGATATTTTTGATGAAGTGGAGCCCAACCCTTCATACACGACAGTGGATAGAGGAGCGAGCATGGCAAGGAAATGCGACATAGTTATAGGACTTGGAGGCGGAAGTGCCATGGATGCAGCAAAAGCGATATCAATATCCGCATCAAACAATCTACCGATTTCCAGTTTTTATTCGGGCGAAGAGCCGACAGGGGCAATACCTGTAATAGAAATTGCCACTACTGCTGGCACAGGAAGTGAAGCTGACAGATATTTTGTGCTGACAAACCCGGAAACAAAAGAAAAACATGGGCGGGGATATCGATACACATATCCGGTTGCGTCAATAGTAGATCCATCCCTGATGAAAACTATGCCCCCTAGACTTACTGCATCAACCGGCATAGATGCTTTCTTCCACGGGCTCGAATCCTATGTTTCGAAGATATCCACACCCTTTAGCGAGCTATATGCAAAAGAAGCAATGAATCTAGTAGCAAAAAATATAGAAAATGCCTACAGAAATGGCAGTGATATAGATGGCAGAGAAAAAATGGCATTGGCAAGCACTTTGGCCGGGATGGCAATAGACGGTAGCAGAACTACATTGCTGCATGCACTGGAGCATCCCGTAAGCGGTCACCTTGGCATATCGCATGGAGAAGGATTGGCTGCCCTATCTATGGCATATATGGAATTCACATATCCTGCCTGCCCGGAAAAATTTGCGAGAATTGCCCGGCTGTTGGGAGAAGAGATAGACAAATTACCGATGGAAGAAGCTGCCCGGAAGAGCGTGCGGGGAGTGAAAAATCTTCTGGATAAAGTAGACATGAATCTTGGGCTTGCTGACATTGGAGTTGAGAAGGATATGATAGATATATTTGTGGAAGATGCACGTAAAAGCCATTTAGTGAAGATAAATCCCCGTTCTGCTACTCCCGAAGACATGAAGGAGATATATTATAAATCTTTATGAACGGGATGATGCCCATCAAAATCAGTTAAATCCTTATATCTTTTAACGATTTACCATCATGCTGAAAGTGGGCATTCTTGCATCTGGCGGGGGAACGAATCTGCAGGCCATTATTGATGCATGCGAGCAACGCAGAATAAATGCTGAAGTTGTCGCTGTTGTAAGCGACAATAAAAACGCATTTGCACTTGAAAGAGCGAAAAAGCATGGAATAGATGCTTATTTTTCAGATGCATCAGATAAAAAAAGGCATGAAGGAGAGATAAACAAAATATTCAGCGAAAAAGGAGTGGGGCTTGCTGTTGGAGCTGGCTACATGCGAATACTTTGCCCGCAATTTATCCGGGAATGGTACGGACGGATTATAAACATTCATCCAGCACTGCTTCCTTCGTTTAAAGGAACGAATGGGCAGGGGGATGCTCTTGAGTACGGGGTGAAAATAACTGGATGCACAACGCATTTCATTGATGAAAAGCCCGACCACGGACCAATCATACTACAGGCTGCTGTCCGTGTTCATGGACATGATGACAGAAATGAACTTGCGAAACGCATACTCAACGTGGAGCATCAATTATTGCCCAGAAGTATCGATTTATTTGAGCAGGGCAGGCTTGAAATAGAAGGCAGGAGAGTGAGAATTTTGCCGGGTGATTCCTGGATGAAATATGCACTGCCCGACGTCCTGTATTCGGAAGGATTTTAATGGCACCGGATGCAATAAAATGGCTGGAAAAATTGAAGGGCAGGGGGATAAATCTCGGGCTGGAAAGAATGGAAAAAGTGATGGCCGCATTTCCTTTAAATTATAAAGTTATACACGTTGGAGGGACTAATGGGAAGGGTTCGGTATGCCAGTTTATCGGAAGGATTTTGCAAGAAGAGGGTTATAGGGTCGGAATTTATTTGTCCCCCCATATCGAAAGAATCAATGAACGCATAACTATCAATAGCAAGGAAATAAGTGATGAGGAAATGTCCGAAATTGCCGGCATGCTGATGAAGAGAGATGAAGGGCTTACATTTTTTGAAGCCATGACTGCCATAGCACTGATATACTTTAGAGGGAAGGTCGATTTTGCCGTCCTGGAAGTGGGGATGGGCGGCGGGTATGATGCCACAAACATTGTCAATGCTTCCATAACCGCGATAACAAACGTTTCCATGGAGCATGGACATTACTTGGGAAAAAATATCGGGGCGATAGCATCTGAAAAAGCGGGGATTATAAAAGGCGATGCAGTGATTACAGCATGCCGTGGGATAGCACTGGATGTCATAAAGAAAAAGGCTGAAGAGTGCAACGTTTTACTATATGCAATTGGCAGAGATGTAAAATGGGAGCGCATATCTCCGAGAAAGTTTTTAATTAAAAGCAACAGACAATATGAAATTGAAACACACCTGGACGGCATGTTTCAGGGAGAAAATATTGCTATAGCTGTCAAAATTGCGGAGCTGCTCGGCATCGGAAAAAAAAGCATAGTAAAAGGGATTAAAAAAGCAAGATTGCCGGGAAGAATGGAGAGGATAGGGCAATTTTTGCTGGACGGGGCGCACAATCCGGAAGCAATGAAATCATTAAATGAGTCAATAAAAGATTTTGATTACAACCGCCTTTTCATCGTATTCGGAGTCATGAAAGATAAGGATGTGCGTTCAATAATAAAATTCCTTCCAGAAGGACTTATCATAGCTACAAGCATAGGGGGAGAGAGGGCGGCAGATGCAAACAAACTTGCCATCATGCTTGAAAAAGATGGGAGAAAATGCATTAAAACAAAAAATGTTCGTCATGCCATAAAAAAGGCGAAAGAGATGGCAGATGAAAATGACATGATATGCATAACGGGCTCTCTCTACCTGGTGGGAAAAGTAAGGGAAATTTTGATGACCGCACTTAACTTTCTTTGATGCGTATACTGGTGGCACGCATCTCTCAGGGGGCAGAGAGCCCTTTTCTTCTATGTCCCCACTGGGCTATAACAGAAGTTGGAAAGCCGGTCATTCTCATCATGGCAGAAATGCCGCAACCATGTCTATCCCGGCAGTTCTATCCCCTCTTGCCAGAACAACGTCCCTTGTCTTTTTATTCAATGCCTTTTCCAGAATTGCCTGGCCATGCAGTCAAAAAAGCCCGTGTCCTTCAAAAATCTGATTTTATCACAATGACCTGAATAGCGTATGGTCTTGTAATCCAACTCTCTATGTTTCCGGCAGGGTTGATGCGCCTCCGGACGTATAAAAAGCTTCCAGCTCTTCAAACCCCGGAAACAATATGTAAGGGATTCAACTTCTGCGGAAGTCCCCCCATCCTGATATGCATTTCTTGAGCATGTGATTTTTTGATGAGATACGAGGACAGTATATTGGTCATGCCGGGAGCGAGCCCGCAGTCCGGTACGATCATGCAGGGAAATCTCTTTCCCCACAATTTCAATGTTTCCGCCAAGGTCACAGAAATTCGTTTTGCATTTTATCGCCGTTTTTGCTATACCGTAATTAAAGCCATTCTTCATTGCATCTTGAATTGCCCGCATCAACGTGCACAAAATCAACTTTACCGGAAAGCTGTAGCATGTTTTTAATGCATTCCTCGCTCGACATCACTTCTTATAAGGTCATACGCGATGGCCAGGCCCATCTTCCCTCCGCCCAAAACAAGCGCATTCATTGTTATCAATACTGCTTATCATTTTTTCTAAGTGCTACATGGAAAATGCTGCTGCAAGCTGAACGAAATTGAACGCAAAATGGGCAGAAAACGGGGCCAGGATATTTTCATTTTTCATCATTATATAGCCCAGGGCAATGCCCAGCAGGAATGGAATGGCAATTTGAAGGGGATTTTTATATGACATGTGGGCAAGGCCGAATAGCAATGAAGAAAGGAATATTGCAAAAGGCTGGCCATATTTTGCCGTCCTCATCTGGATAAACGCCCGAAAGAAAGTCTCTTCGCTCAGCGCTGACAGGAAAGGAATGGCGAATAATAGGGGAAGATTAATATTTTCAACTATTTTTTCGGCCAGCTCATTCTCGGTCCCATATCCCATGGCTTGCAAAAAGTAGACAAAAGCAGTGATTATGAAAAGGAATATTACTGCCGTAAAAATTCCCACCATTACTGATTGGAATGCCCTTTCCTTTCTAAAATAAAGTCTTCGAGCGATTGCCTTCAATCCGCCCCCGTACAATACATAAATGCAGAGCATGGAGGAGCCAGCCATCACCACCAGGTTCATGACAAGGGAGAAGAATATCGTTGACGGGGTTATAAACGATCCATTACCAATAGGTATTGATAATGATAAAATGGATAAGCCGTATATGTAGAAAAATGGAATGATTAGTATCATACCAGCCATAAGCTTTCTGTAATCCATGAAGTTGTATTCATCACCTGTATTAAAAATTTTTATGATTACTTAAGCAGTGTTGCCGCCGTTTTTATCAGTAACCTATTTATTTTGTAGGAGTAGAAGCAGGTTATAAGTACAAAAGTCATAAAGTAACTATTTTTGTTGAATCTACAGCAAAATTCATTGCAAGATCGTATGCTATCACCTTTATTTCGTGCATACCCCCAGCATATTCATTAAGCGGCCATGTATAAGGGGCTACAGTATCATTAAATTGTAGCTCGTCATCAAAATAAAATGCAACAGCTGCTATACCTGTTTCAGCATCCGATGCTTCTGCTTCTATCGTTATTCCCCAAATGATTATTGGCATGAAAAACGGTAAAATTTTCCTATCTTTGAGATAGATTCCTCCAGACGGCGTGGTTATTTCAACATCTGGCGGATTATTATCTTCCTTGTCTGCCAGGGTCCACGTATAATTTGTATCACTGTATCCCATGCTGTCAGTTACAGTCAAGGTTACTTCATATCTTCCCATATTTGCGTAAGTATATGATGGATTTTGCTCATTACTGCTGCTCCCCATCCCCAAAATCCCAATGCCATTGATAGGGCCTATGCCCCCCATATGCAGACCCATGGAAATTTATAATTTTTCCGGCCCTTCCTTTATAGGGCCCGTTCGCATTTGCTAGCGGTCCGTCATAATACAAGGTTATATTATCAAATCCTTTTACACCAAGGCTGGTGCTCGCTACATAAACATCGACTTTATTCCATCCTGGGTAAAGAGATATATTTATGTAAAAGGAAAAATTTGTTTTATCATTGATTGGACTGGATTCACTGTAACTCCCATTATCCCATCTCCATGTCCATCCATACTCTGCTAGTGTGTCACCGCAGCATGCACTGGCTACACAACGAATTGAAACATTTCTTTGGTGAAAAACAGTGCCATCTTCCGGCTCCACTATCTCAACACCTACTCCTGTAGCAATTCCATTAACATTTATCAAACTTGCTAGAACAAGGATGGAAATCATAATTAATACAAATTTTTTCATGTGAAGTTATATCTTTTGTATTTAAGGTCTTTTCGGTATTTCAGTGCTTCAAATGTAATGATATAAAAAATGCGGGCGCCGGGATTTCCGAGCACACTTGCCTGGAAATGCAACTTGCCAAACAAGTTGTGATTCGAACCCGGGCAGCAAGCTTGGGAAGCTTGAATCTTGACCGCTAGATCACGCCCGCTCCAATGCTTATCCAAAAGCGATTTAAAAAAATATTGCATGGGCCCGTCGAGATTTGAACTCGAGTCAATGGCTTTTTCTAACCTTCTCCCAAATCAGGTTATAAAGGTTGCCCGAAGCCACAAGGATACCAAGCTACCCCACGGGCCCTTCCATGGAATAATGCATTTACTATTAAAAATTTGGTTATTTGATGGCAGCCTATGAAAATTTAAGGTCTGACGGTACATCGTCCTGGGTATAGACATTATCATTCCTGCCTGGAAGGATACTGAATATTGTTACATCAACTTCGTCACTAGCATTGTGACCCGCATTGTCAAACACCTTGATTTTTAGATTGTGCCTTCCAAATGCCATTCCCCATCTCCAAGTATATGGCGGTTCTGAGGTGTTGTATTTCATGTGATCGTCTATGTAAAATTTAACATCTTTTATTCCTGAATGCGTATCAGTTACATTAGCTTCAACGGTTATTCTTCCGATAATAATTGTTTTATTTCCCAGTGTAGGCATGATAGACCTTCCAAAGAAATGAATATACCCCTTCGTCGGCGTTGTAATGGTTATGGTAGGGGATGTTTTATCTATTTTTATAGTGATTATGTTAACTGCCTCTACATTCCCTGCCTCATCAATGGAGTAATATTTCAGGATGTTTTTCCCTTCATTGGAAATGACAAATTGGGTGGTGTAAGTCTTCCACGTACCATTATTTAGTAAATAGTACGTTTTGTCAACTCCAGATGTTGCATCGCTCGGCAGGAGGGTGATAGTGACATTGCTGATGTACCACCCATCATCCCCTTTTGTGCCGCCAATAGAAATGTTGGTTTTTGGCGCAACTGTATCTATGGTAATCTGGCAGGTATCCTCATCTTTTGCCCCATCGTTATCAGTAACATTTAGAGTGGCGGTGTAAATTCCGTCCTGACTATAGTTGTGTGTGACAACAGCACCTGTTGCACTTCCTCCATCCCCAAAATACCATTTGTAGGTAACGATGGTTCCATCTGGGTCATTTGAGCCTGTACCGTCAAATGAAACCAGCGTATTGTTAACAACTTGGTCTGGACCTGCATCTGCCACCGGGGGGCGGTTGTGAATGGTTATGTGCTTTGAAGTAGAGTTCGTTGAGCCGTTGTTGTCGATGACTGTAAGTGTAACTGTATATATTCCATCATTTGAGTATGCATGAGTGGGATTTTGTATTATTGCATATGTCTCATCACCGAAACTCCACTCCCATGCAATTATTTCTCCGTCTTCATCAACGCTATCGTCATAAAAATTTATTTCCTGATTGGTCTTAAGGTCATCGATTGGCTCCCAGTGAAAATCGACGCTGGGTGGAGTATTTCCGTCCGTGGCTAGGGATGGAGATAAAAAAAAAGTCAAGATTAATATTGAAGTAAGCACAACTGCAAAAGAAGCTTTCTTACATTTTTTCACATGCATTTTTGCACCTTGATAATCAATATATTAAATTACTTTTTAAGTGTATCGATTGACATGTTTCAACAATTTCAATGACTTTAGTTCCATTCCCTTTTTATCGCTGCCACAATTTACGTTTTGTATAAAGACTATGGATTATCCAAGGAAAACAGAGCTTTGGAAAGCATTGCCAAAAAAGGTAATGTACCAAACATTTTCTTTAATAATTGATTACCTTGAGGATTCTGGGAAAATTCTCATAGATAGTGATAGAAGAATAGTATGGATTTGGAATCCAGAGATAGTGAAGGAGATTTTGTCATCTGGGACTAAACTACGATGAATAACAGAGAAATCTATGTTTCTTTTATCACGCCAGAATTAGAACGAGAATATGAAAAATTAAAGGAAGGTAAAACGGAGGACAAAAATCTCTATAGATTAATTGGAAGAGCGATAAACGATTTAAAAAAAGATTTGGGATGTGGAATTAAAATCCCTAAGAGATTGTGGCCAAAAAAAATATGTCAGGGAATACAGAATAAACAATTTATGGAAATATGACCTTCCTAATGCATGGAGGCTAATTTATACGATTGTGGCAGATAAAGTAGTGATTGTAAACCTTATTTTGGAGTGGTTCCCCCATAAAGATTATGAGAGGAGATTTAAATACGGGTAAGATAACATCTAATTATAAAACATGTTTATCACCCGCCGACTTGGAAATGCCTGCATTCTAAAAAAACATAAATTAAAAAAATAAAAAAGGGGAAAGGGTGTTGTTGTGTTTTACAGTATCTTTATGTAGTCTACTGAGCCTGCATTGGCTGTGTTGCATGCCTTGTCCGTTACTGTTACTGTCAATGTATCGGTTCCGAATGGGAAGTAGAACGGTAGGTTGTATTCATATGGGCTTACTGCATCTTCTACGCTTCCCTTGCTGGTGCTGAAGGTTACATATCCAACGCCAGATGTTGCATCGCTTGCTGTCGCTGTAGCAGTCAATCCACCGATTATCAGTGCCTTGCTCTTGTCGAGTATCCTTGGCATGATCTGTCTTCCGAAGAAGTATATATACCCAGCTTCTGGTGAAGTTATGCTTCCAGTTGGTGCTGTCTTGTCTATCTTGAACGATACCGACTTGGCTGTTTCCTCGTTGCCGACTGCATCAACGCTGTAGTAGCTTATGGTATGCTCGCCATCAATGCCTATCGTGATTGGTCCTGTATATGTAAGCCATGTTCCGCCATCTATGCTGTAGTATGTTGTTCCCATCTCGCGGTCAACTGCGGTCAACGTTACTGTGACATCACTTGTATACCAGCCATTGCATCCATCAGGTTCTGGTGGATTTACAATTGCTGTTGTCACCGGAGCTTCTGTGTCTCTCTTGCCTGTTACTAAGATATCGTCTATCTGTATCGCACCAACATCTGTTTCATCGGATACAAGTCTCCATCGTATCAAAGCTTCGCCACCGGTGAATGGCGTCAGACTGATACCATAGTTATACGTGTATCCAAGCGCCGGTAATGCTGACTGAGCAACCCATCCGCCGGAATCACCCTGGTATGTCGCTATTGTATTCCATGTTTCTCCGCCGTCAGTGCTTACTTCCACATACAGGAAGTCACCTGTCGCTATCACTGTGTAATTGGTATAGAACCTCAGCCATGCCTGGTAGACACCTGAGAGGTCTAGGTCCAGTATGAGCTTATCGTCTGCATTGTTACGATAGTTCATGTAGCTGCTGTCATAGCCAAAGTACATTGCGGTAGTGTAGTGCCAGTATGCTGGTGGCAATCCCCAACCACTAAGGTTACACTGCGCCGGGTACAGCTGCTTGTTGTAGCTGCTGTATGTATATGGATCAAAGTTGGCTGCACAATGCTCGTCATCATCTGGATAACTGCATGTATCCGATACGTGCCACATGCTTCCCGTCCACGGTTCAAGAGTATGCCACTTGCCCATGCCATCCTCGAAGTCATCTTCGAACAGGACTTCTTCTGTCCATCTCCAAGGCTGGTCAGTACCATCGTATGGAACTGTTTCGTTGGTCAGGCTGACGAGTTCAATATTGTCTATGTATGCACCCTTGTACGCGTAACCACTGTCGCTCATGAAGTGGAAGCGGAAATGCATGTCCTCTGTTATGCTCACGTTGACATAAGATATGTTTATAAAGTACTCACAAGGTGGGTACGGATCAATGTACGGACATGCGGGTACATACAGATTGTATGCTACTATGTAATCGGTTCCGTTGAACAGTTCCATGTCATAGTGTACCCATTCCTCCATGTTGTATCCATAATTAGTCACGTTGTTCCAGTGAGCGATCGTCCACCAGTTATCGCCTGAATCGTTGCTGATTTCAAGTGTCAGATAATCCCAGTCGGTTTCTATTTCATTCCACAGGTCAAATCTCAATTGTGCCATTACCATATCAGTTAAGTCAAATGCCAAAATACCGTCTCCATCCGCAGGCACAACGAGGTCGTTCCTGTTATTATCGTACGAGTTTTCATATGAGTCATCTCCGTCACCAGTATAAAGGAAATGATTCAACTGCCATCCCGGAGCGCCGTCATCGCAAATAACCCACTGTCCCGGCTCGCCAAATGTATTATCATGAGTGCTCCATTCCGATCCGAATTCACCTACATCACCCATCCAACCGCCGCCTTCAAAGTCTTCATCATAAAGTTCCGTGTAAATGTACAGATTACTGCCCTGTGCCTCATCGTTGTACATGTATCCAAGGTCTGGATCTCCCTTGAAGTGCGTATTCCAGTCGTCTTCAACGTGTGTTTTAACTACAGGGGTATAATCGCAATAGTCGCAAGCGTTCCACAGAATGGTCAGCTCGTCGGATTGTTCACCGGGTTCGAGGGTTTCATACATCATATCGCTGCTCCATATTGTTTCTCCCAGACCGGCTCCCCAGAGCTGGACATCATCGACATACAATCCGCTCCACGGCTCATCAGGATAGTTGTTGTTTGCGTCACCGGTTGCCATTGCCCAGAAGAATGCTATCTTCCCATCAGCATCGTATCCAATGCTTCTGAGCCACGTCATAAGGTCAGGTTCAGTGGTTTCCGGTCCCGCAGTAATGATAATTGGATACCATGGGTTACCTGGATGTACTGCATTGTAACCCGAAATTTCTCCTGGGGTGTTAGTGCTTTCAACTGGAAGCCAGCCACCACTGGTTCCGGATGTAGCTGTACTTGAGAGGAACAAATAGATGCCTGCATCAGTTATAACACCGAAGTACCACTTATCAGAGTATCCTGGATCGAAGTGGCCTGTATAACCTGGACTTGGACCTAACTCATTGTTGATATTGAAGTTTACCCAATAGTTAAGGTGCGTTGTCGTCACACCGATATACTCATTCATGTCTATTTCCGGTGTTCTGAAAGCACAGTACATATTGCTGCCGTAGTAACCTTCATTCTGGTCGGGACAGACCGCATCACCGAAGTACCATGCATTTGTTCCGGAGTGGGCAAGCATCTCTGTTTCTACATGCGGCAGGACACAATTGGGATTGGCAAAGTAACCTATCTCATATCCCTGGTCGAGGTAATAATCGGTATCTCCCTGCTCATAATCATCGTAGAAGACATTTTCAACTGCCGTTTTGTGCACTTCTATCTGGTATGGTATTGGCTCTTCTATTGTTCCCTCATTGGCAACGACATAAGAAATTGGTACATCTATGCATTCAGTGGTCTTTTCTATCTGCACTATCTCATTGCCATCTGCTCCGAAGTATACACTGATACCTGCACCATCATGCCAATCACCGAAGTAAACACTCTCATTGACACCATTCTTTGGATTCCAGTAGCGTGCCCCGGTCATTGGATCAATAAACCATCCCTCTGGTGTATCGGGTATGCCGAGCCATGTGATATTTTGCGTCGTAAACTCGTTATCTCCCTCAAAATCATAGTGTCCATCTACATCATCGTCGTCTATAAGTTCTGAATACACCTCAAAGAAGTATGTCGTATCGTCCTTTGGCGTGAATGGCAACATAAACTGGACCTGCTTCTGGAACGCTGTTTCATTGAATGCCCCAAGATACATTGCCTCATCTACAGGCTTATATTCCTGCCACACCAACGGCTGCATTCCGCCACACTGTGCCATAAGTGTAACATCATCAATGTACCATCCCTCAAACTGAGTGCATGGGTCAGAATGCCACTCGAACATTATCTGAATCGTTGTATTGTCCGGAGTGAGTGGTATAAACCATCCGACAGGTGCTCCATGTGAGTATGTAAATGTACCTATATCTAAGACATAATCCGAGCCGAAATCATCCGGGTCTGCCGTTAGCCATTCGCCCTCGCTATCTGCGTAAATTGCCAAAGGCACCCATGCCCCGCCGTCGATTCTGTAATAAACCTTGCCGTAATCTTCGAATTTGCCCTGTTCTTCGCTTACTTCTCCCTGTATCCACTGCTTGAAATTCAGCCAGACCGACGGTGTTCCATCGCATAGGCCAGTAATGTCTATCTCCCTGCTGATAAGCTGGTCCAATGAATTACCCACATAAGTTCCTCCGTTGTCATCCATTACACAGTCATATACGTTATGGTAGCTGTGCGTTGGTGAGTAGCTTCTCTTTTCTGTCCATCCCCATGTAACGCCATCGTCATCAACATCAACTGCTGTCCAATTGTGGCAACATGATTCCATATCGTCGAACCAGAATGTAAAGGGATCGGGTTCAATTTCCTCGTATATCTGCAGGAATACTTTTACCTCATGTGGCACATCGTCCCAGTTTGTTACCGTAGCAACAACATTTGTTTCCGATGTCTCATGTGGTACTGTTGGGTCTGGCACGTCCAGATATGTTACGTCAACGTCAGGCGGAACCTGACCTCCTCTATCGGCCGCATATGGGTCGTACCATCCATTTTCCTCAACATGTCTGTTATCTTCGTGCCTTCCATAATTTGCTGGGTCGTATGGCGGCGTCCCTGATTCTCCATAAAGGACATCTGTAGTAGTGCCTTCTACCGCATTGCCGTCTCCACCGCTATCTCCACCGCTATCAGCAAAGACCACTGCTGGTATTCCTGTTATCGTTATCGCAATCACTAGAGATATCAACACTTTTATTCCATTTTTTGCTTTTTTTGCTTTCATGTTTTTGCCTCCAAATTGTATATAGAAAAAATGGTATATAAAAGCTTCGGTGAAAAGCATTTAAAAAAGCAGAATCCGGCAAACAACAGCACACAAACTATCCGTAGACTTCGTGAACAGGGATTTGGATGGATAGAATGCATACACGAAACTCTTGCTATTCCTATTTATTTCGCTTCTTGGTGGTGTTAAGCTATTTTGGCCGACTCCAGAGCCGTACCAGCTTTCGTGCTCTATTCTATAATACAATCTATAATACAAATATACAAGCAAGATAAACTGGTATCTAATATATTTTACATATTTTACGGAAAAATACATATTGTATCATTTTCATTTCCGTATCCCGTCTAACCACCAGTTGAGCATGGAAATGAAATGGCTGCTTATTGAAAACTCAGCGGAAAGGCTCTTTCTCAATACTTTTTACAAGCTCGCCGTCAAGATAAAAATCAACCTGTGAAATGCCCGATGTATCAGTTATAGCGATCTTTTGATTTCCGTAAATATTTCGGTAAAATCTTTCAAACCTGTTTTTATGTCATGATACGCTATTTCTTCATCAAGCCTTCCGTATCTATGAACCAGATAATTCCGGAAGGCTTCCATCTTTTTTAGCATCTTTATCGTTTCACTGTCCATAACCTCTGAATTTTTAAGCTCATCGAGCATGTCATCATCGCTGGCTGGCACCCTCAAATCCTTATCTTTTACAATGAGAGCACATATATCTAAGATGTTCTGAATGGCAAACTCCACATTTTTGTAAATTCCATCTCTTTCAAGCCTGCTCATAGATAAAAAATTTTCATAGCTCTCAGGTAAATTTTTCTCCACCAGATTAATGCTGTCTTTAGCATCAGAGAGTTTGTTCAATATTCTTTCATTCATAGTGTAGCACCTTCCACACCAGTTTTTCCATAAAGTATGTATTTGTATCTGGGTTCAAAGTCATTGTACTCTTCGATTGTCCTATGAGCGACATCGTGAATGAATTCCTTATCATCGGCGTAAATAAGTTCTCCTTTAAAAATTTCCTTTTTTACGTATAGAGGTAGAAACTGAAACATCTGAATGTCATATTTATCTGGAAAAGAACCGCTTATCGTAAAAAAAAGCTCGCTTAACTCTTTTTTATCATTGACGTCATAATAAAGACATATGTCGATATCCGACCTATCAGTAGTATTTCCGGTAACTGAAGAGCCGTAAAGATAAACGAATTTTAACCTGTTAAAGTGTAAAAATTGCTTCAGTTTGTCCAGAATTTCTTCTTTCATCATGAAATGATATCGGCAAAAGATGTTTAAATATTTCCTTTTGTCGGTTTCGAGAAACTCTATACAGATATTAGGCTCAGAGAATTCGGTCAAGTTGTTTTTTCACACATGCTTCTTATGTGCCGTATAGTTATAGGAAAAATTTAAGTGATATTAAAATATTTAGGTAAACAAGAAGCAAGGATAAAAATGAAAAAAATTGATGAGATAAAGCATATATTGAAATCGCATAAAGAAATCATGGCAGAGAAATACCATGTTAAAGAGATAAGCGTATTTGGCTCATATGTACGTGGTGATCAGGTTTCTGGTAGCGATATAGACATACTTGTAGAATTTTCGAAACCTGTTGGATTGATAAAGTTTATTGAGCTGGAAGAATATCTCAGTGAACTTTTAAAAACAAAAGTAGACCTCGTTCCAAAAAGTGGAATAAAAATAGCACTGAAAGATAGCATACTCAGTGAGGCAGTTTCAGTATGAAGCGAGATTACAAAATCTTTCTACAGGATATCCTTCGAAGTATAGAACATATTGAAGGATATACAGAAGGCATGGATATCGAAGCTTTTCGCAATGACCAAAAAACTGTCGATGCGGTTATCAGAAATCTAGAAATCATTGGCGAAGCCACTAAAAATATACCTATTGAGTTTAGAAGGAAGTATCCAGATATCCCGTGGAGAGAGATGGCTGGAACGAGAGACAAACTCACTCACGGATATTTTGATATCGTATATGAGATACTCTGGGAAACAGTGAAAAATGACCTCCCCAAAATCAAACCTAAAATCAAAAAGATATTGGATAAAACAATGTAACATGAAAAATCTACCGTTTTATGCCCCAACATTCTTGAACAGTCCTATAATTTTTATTCATTTTTATCCAGCCACCAGTTGAGTATGGAAATGAAATGGCTGCTGAGAGAGAAAAGAAAACTAGTTAGACAATCCGTAGATTTGGATGAATAGGATGCATACGCGAAACTCTTGTAACGTGGTTTGAGGATTTTTCAGTGTCATTCAGCATATATTATCCATGTTCTCACTCATAGGGATATATTC
>JAYEJS010000115.1 GCA_034660695.1 Candidatus Thermoplasmatota archaeon
GGAAAGCATTGGACGAATGTTGATTATGATTATTATCAGAGCATCAGAACAGAAAGTCAAATGACACTCATTGATTTTGCCAGTCCCATGTGATACGCTTCGGGCTTCAGCCCGGAGTAGTTAACTAATTTTCTATATGGCATCGTCGCATCAGCCTGCAAAAATATTATATAAAAGTAATTCTTGTCCCATTACGTGAAAAAAGAAAAGATTGTCCCAATAGAAGAATGGATGGAAAAGCAAGAGATAGAGACGACTGAAAGCTTGGAGATACCAGAACTGTTAATGGATCAGGTAATAGGCCAGGATCATGCCGTAGATGTCGTAAGACAGGCTGCACGACAGAAAAGGCATGTCATGCTTATTGGCGACCCGGGAACTGGAAAATCAATGGTAGCCAGGGCAATGACAGAATTTTTACCCAAAGAAGAGTTAGAGGACATGCTGGTTTATCCGAATGCCGATGACCCAAATACACCTCGCGTCCGCGTCGTACCGGCAACAAAAGGTAAGGAGATAGTCGAATCAATGAAAGCAGAGGCGAGAAGGAGGGAGCAGCAGCAGTCCCAGATGATGACGACCATACTCGCCCTAATAGTGGGAGGGGCCCTTATCGGGGCGATAATAATGGAAGACCTTACAATTGCATTATTTGGAATAATCGCGGCAGCCATGATTTATTTAATAGGAATGAGGGGCGGAATCATCCAGAGGAGAGAGGAGAAAGATGTGCCAAAACTTCTTGTTTCCCATGAGGGGGGAGATGTGCCTCCATTCATTGATGCCACGGCTGCCCATTCCGGCGCCCTATTAGGAGACGTTCGCCATGACCCATTTCAGGCGGGCGGGCTAGAGACACCTGCTCATTTGAGGGTTGAAGCGGGGGCCATACATAAAGCCCATAAAGGCGTACTTTACATTGACGAAATAAACACATTAAGTTTGCCATCGCAGCAGCATTTGCTCACGGCCATACAAGAAAAAAAGTTTCAGATAACGGGGCAATCGGAGCGGAGCTCGGGAGCGATGGTAAAGACGGAAAATGTTCCCTGTGACTTTATTCTGGTGTGCGCGGGAAATCTGGATGCAGTCGAGGGGATGCACCCTGCATTGAGGAGCAGAATAAGGGGATATGGCTACGAAATCTACGTGAAAAGCCGTATGGAGGACAATGACGAGAACAGGAAGAAACTTGTTCGCTTTGTTGCACAGGAAGTGGCTAAGGACAAAAAGATACCGCACTTTAATAAAGGGGCTGTGGCGGAGATTATAAGGGAGGCACAACGAAGGGCAGGTCAGAAAGGAAGGTTATCTTTACGGCTAAGAGAACTCGGAGGACTTGTACGGGTGGCCGGAGACCTTGCGGTTAAGGAAGAAAAGAACATTGTAACGGCAGATCATGTGATAAGGGCAAAGGAAATGGCCCGCTCATTGGAACAGCAGGTAGCGGACAGATATCTTAAAATGAAAAAGGTATATCAATCATTTAAGGTAAGTGGAGCGGAAATTGGAACAGTAAATGGGCTTGCCATAATGTCGGCAGACCCCTCGATGAGTGAATTTTCCGGGTTGATCCTTCCAATAGTAGCAGAAGTAACACCGGCTGGCTCAAAATCCGAAGGCAAGATAATAGCCACTGGACGGCTTGGAGAAATAGCAAACGAGGCCGTGCAGAATGTCTCTGCCATACTTAAAAAATACATGGGAGAAGACATATCGAAGAGAGACATCCACATACAGTTCGTGGGGACATATGAGGGAGTTGAAGGCGATTCGGCCTCAATTTCGGTTGCAACGGCCGTCATATCGGCGATGGAAAATGTTCCACTATCTCAAGAAGTAGGAATGACGGGCTCTCTAAGCGTTCATGGTACCGTACTGCCAATTGGGGGAGTTACAGCCAAAATAGAAGCAGCAGCAAAGGCAGGCCTTAAGAAGGTTCTTATACCGAAAGCAAACACGCAGGATGTTTTGATAGAGGATGAATACAAGGATAAAATAGAGATTATACCTGTAGAAACATTGAAAGATGTGCTGGAAAATGTTTTGGTTGGTGAAGGAAAGAAAAAATTATTGAAAAAATTGGAAGCCCTTCAGCCATCTGTGACAAGTAAAGTAGACTTGGAATCGGAAAAAGCGGTAATTAAAATTCCTGTGGGGAGAAGAAGAACAAAGATAAAGAAGCCCGTTGCTGAAGGGGGGGTTTAACTAACCCATCCGGGACCAACCTGGGCATATATTTTCGTTATTCTAATGCAAAACTCCACGTCATACGCACTTCCCTGCTGTGGCCCTTCTATAACCAGTGAGATGTAATTGTTGCTTTCATTTACGTCTATCGTGAAATTTATTTTTGAGCTATTCATGGTGTTATTCAAATATCTCTCCCATGCAACAGGATAATTGGTGTTTATACGTATCGTAACGTTCTTTGCCAGAGCTTTATATTCCCGGTAACTTGAATAATTTATTCTGATGGAGTATGTCCCATAACCGCTTGCACTCGTCTTGCCTGCCATGCCTTCAATATTTATGGCAGATATATTGATTACATATTTTGTGGTGAGATTTTTTACATCAAAGAAAGGTGGGGATATGATTGCTTCTCCGCTACCGGGCTGTCCCAATACAACGGCCCCTCCTTCATATACATATGTCTGGTCTACAAAGTAGGCATTTTCAGATTGATAGCTTATCGTGCCGAGGTCGTAAGAGGGGCCTATGACGGCATTGTCATATTTGTAACATTTGATTTCAAAATCTCCATTCGAGGAACCATTCACTGAGATGTTGTAAGGCGTTGACACGTATGGAAGCACGTCAGTGGCAAATTTATAGTCGGGATTGAGAAGATTTACTCTGAATTCTTCCTGAGAGGAAATGCCGGAAGCAATTGTTTGGTTGAATAAAATCTGGGTGTTATTTATTGTTTTTAGTGTTATCCTAAAACTGCCAGTATCATTAAATACGTCAACTTCCAGGTTTTTATTTCCGTTTATTGAGACATTGAAGGTATCGCCGTCGTGAAGTACGCTTATAACAATCTCAAAAGTTGAAATGCTGCTTATATAATCGATAGTCCCGGGGTTAAATGGACTTGGCTGATATAACCTCTCTTCTTTGCCAGATTGCGATGTAACCGAGATGCTGAAACTGCTGGAGTTGGATGATAAAACGTTTAATGAGCCGAATGACCTTGCAGATACAAAGTACGGCAATTCTTTACTGCCCAGCGTAATAGAATTTGTTATCGGCACATCCATTTGTGCCATTGCCTGCAAATCTATAGAGAACTTTATATTTGAAAATTGATTTGCAACCGTGTCCATATGGTCTGCTTCCTTATCTTTCATCCAGTTGGGAACATAATATACCTGAATGAGTACTATTACTGCCACGAAAAGAGACACCATGAGTATTGCAACAACTACGCCCACCTGTGCCCTCTCTTTCTCATTCATCATGGATACAATCCCACACCCCTTAAATAAATTTGCGATATTTTAATGCATATCACCTTCTCTTTCTCATATAAACAAAAAGGACCGCACCGACTGCTACAATCATTGCTATTGTCATTCCAGCAATATATAGGGCAGGAAATTTTTTCCCTTCCTCATTTCTTACATTCACTTTTATTGAAGAAATATTGCTGTAATCCCTGCCATCATAAGCCCTTACGTATAGGGTATGCTGCCCATTGCTGGCAGAAGTGGTATCCCATAAATAACTCCATGGATTTGCCTCTGTAACTTGCTTCCACGAGCCAGAATCAATTTTTATTTCCACCTTTTGTACGTGTCCATCACTGTCCATTGCCTCTCCCTGAACGGTGACAATTCCAGAAATAGTTGAACCATTGGAAGGCGAGGAAATAACTATGGAAGGCAACATATTGGGCTGTATTATAGCTGTAAAATGAGCTGTTACTGTTTTGTCACTATTCATCAATATCTCTACCGTAGAATTGATTCCTCCCGCAGCTCCTGACCAGTGGCTGAACTCGTAACCCTCATTGGCATTAGCAAAGGCAGTCACCTCTGTTCCTTCATCATATGTGCCCCCTGATGGGCTCAAAGTGACATTGCCAGCATTACTTGGCTCGACATTCACCGTCAGGGTGTACCGGGTTGGGGGAGGAGGTGGTTGAGTGAAAACAAAATATGCAATTATATTTTTATCCGAATTCATTGTAATATGTATCTGTCTGCTATACCCCGATATACTTTCTCCCCAGTGGTCAAATTCATAGCTGGATGCCGGGGATGCTGTAGCGGTTACCATTGTTCCTTCATTATATTTGCCGCCGGATGGATCCAGTATGATGGAGCCGCTTCCGGATGGGCTGACAGATATGGTCAGGGTGTATCGTTCCACAGTTTCCGTGAAATGAGCAACTATGCTTTTATCTGAATTCATTGTAATTTGGATTGAGGCGCTTGTACCTTCTGCATCTCCTCCCCAGTGGTCAAATTCATAGCCAGCGTTCGCATGAGCAGTGGCTGTAACAACCGTGCCAGCATCGTATGTTCCACCGACTGGACTCAATAAGATAGAGCCTGCATTCGACGGAGAAATAGATGCCGTTATATTATATTGCATTTTAAGTATTGTTACTTCCTTGGATGTTGTATTGGTTGCTCCATCATCATCTTTTACTGCAAGAGTAACGTTGTACATACCATCATAGGCATAACTGTGAGCTGCATTTTTTTCATAGCTATAATTTCCATCTCCAAAGCTCCATGTCCAGTTTACAATTGTACCGTCGGCATCGCTTGAATTATCTGTAAATTGGATGGTATCCTGAACGGTTGGACGCTCGGGAACATAATTAAAGTTGGCTGAAGGAGGAACGTTTGTTACCGTTACCCTCTTGCTTATGTTATCTATTAAACCCTCATTATCTGTCACTTCTAAGGTGACATTGTAAATACCATCATCTACATAACTATGAGTTGCATTTTGCAAGTAGCTTATGTTTCCATCTCCAAAGTCCCAGCTCCAGTTTACAACAAATCCATCAGGATCATCTGAATTGTCTGTGAAATGTATAGTATCTATGTCTGTAGGATCTGGCGGAATCCACGAGAAGTTTGCTACAGGAAAATTTAACTCTGCCGACTCTATCAACAGACTTTTATTTTCTATGAATGCAGTAATGGGCTGAGACGAGGCATTGCTTATCGTAACATCAGAGATATTGAGAGAGGTAATTCCTGCTTTCCTAGGAATGAATTTTATTTTTGAGATACAGCCGCTGCTTCCATCTGCCATTCCTGAAATACGCCCAATGATCCTTAATATCCCATCTTTTTCATTATAGGAAACATTGACTTCCTTGCTACCTATATATCCATTTTCGATATCCTCCAGATAAAGACAAGTATCATCATAAATTAACGTCATATTTATGCTGTTGAAGCCGGTGGCATTGCATATGGAAATGGATGCATTGAACTCGCCGTTCACCACATCGGGTGCCTCCACTTTCAAAATTGTTGACGTTGAAATGATACTTCTTCCGAGCCATACC
>JAYEJS010000116.1 GCA_034660695.1 Candidatus Thermoplasmatota archaeon
TGAAAGAAATATAGCATGCTCTCCGTTTTGAATGCCCGCTCCAATGTTATATGTGAACCAGTTTGATGGATATGGTTCGTTGCTTTCATACACCCTGCCCTCCTTCGCTGCTTTTGGTTCAGCTCCGTTCAGCGGTACAGGCTCTGGAGCAGGGGCTATTTTTTTATCCAGATGCATTGTCTGTATATTGCCCAATTCAACATCTATGCCTTCAATTTTCGTTCCGAACGGAAATGCTAATGTTTCTGATTTATAGGGGAGAGAAGGATTACCCGGCACGGACAACATTTCCTCAGCCCCTGCTGTTTCGATGCAGAGAAAATCGCCATTTTCGACAAAGGATGGATCTGAGAAAGCACAGTTTATGGTTATCCCGTTCGCGTTTGTTTTCTCATTCCCGACATCATTTATCCCCGCGATCGAAGAACTGCCCATAAGAAGCATACCAACCACAAAAATCGCAAATTTGGCTTTCATTTTATTCAATTGCCATTAACGTATCATTCATTAAAATTATTTCGCTTGCCCTTTTTCAGCGCTATGTAGACGCACCATGCAAGTCCACCATAAAATACGGCACATCCGAATATGAACATTGCTATCGCACTTGCGGACATCATTTCACCTTCATCAATGCTATTGAGATTAAAAGGCTTATTACGACAATAAACCCTCCGACGGCAAGAGCTGTTGAAGGGAGATGCTCGTATCCCTTGCCTATCAATTCAATCAGGGAAGCAAGTGCTATGAATAATAAAATGAACGGTGAAACAAATTTTATCAAATAATCCCACCATCTTCCCAATTTTATGTCCGATATCTCATTCACATGCTCTCTCAAATTTTCTGCCCCCATGATATAACCAAATACAATGCATTCCATCAGCCCTACAAAAACCAGCCCGAAGTTTGAAATAAAATGGTCTGTCACATCAATCCAGTAGCTGCCCCCTCCAGTTGCAAACGGGATGCCCATTAAAAAGCCGAGCAGGCATATGATGAGCGTGGCTTTCTCTTTCGAAATTCCCCATTTTTCTTCTATGCCGCCTGTTACCGACTCGATCATCGAGAACGCAGAATCTATTCCAAAAGTAAGAAGTGCTATGAAAAAAATTGCACCAAATAATGAAGCTGCTACAGGAAGATGGGATATTGCCGTGGGATATGTTATAAAAGCCAGTCCCATGCCACTTCCCGCTACATCATTTATACTCACACCAGTTGAATAGGAGAGGTAGCCCAATACCGAGAATACGGCAAATCCTGCTAGGAATGCAGTGCCTCCGTCGGCAAGTGCAGTGATAAATGCATTGTTCGTTATATCGGATTTTTTTTTCAGGTAGCTGGCATATACGATCATGATGCCCTGTGCCAGCGAGAGAGAAAAGAAAATCTGTGCATAGGCAGCAAGCCACACGGAAGGCGACGCCAGTTTTGAAAAATTTGGGGTGAGATAAAAACCCAGTCCATCCAAAGCACCGGGCAGCGTTATTCCACGAATGGCGAGTATGAGTAATAAAACGGTTGGCAACGGAACTGTTATCGCAACGACCTTGCCTATGGATTTTACGCCTTTGTAGAGAATCATGTATATTGATGTCCATATGAAAAGAAGGGCAAACAGTATTTGTGGCCTCAATCCTCCAAGAGCAAAAGGAGAAGATGTTTTCCCCAAAAATTGGCTAAAAAACTGTGATGCATTCTGTCCCCAAACAAGCCCTACTGAATGGAAGAAATAGCATAGGCACCATGCCATTATAACCGAATAATAAACCGAGATAATGAAGGCGGAGACAATCGCCCACCACCCGGCCCATTCCCATTTCTTATTTATATTTTTAAAGACGTGCGGAGCCGCCCCTCCGAACCAGTGTCCTATCCCGAATTCGACTATAAGCAGGGGTATCCCCACGGTGAACAGGGCGATAAAGTAGGGTATCAAAAAAGCCCCTCCTCCGTTCTGGTAGCAGATGTAGGGAAAACGCCATATATTGCCCAACCCGACGGCAGAACCAATAGATGCCATCACGAAAGCAAAACGGGAATCCCACCGCTCTCTTTTAGCCATGCAACCACTGTATATGGAATGGCTAACGTTACATAAAAACTTCGTTTATATTTTTATTCTGAATTCGCCTCTATGCCTCTGAAGCTTTCCCACTTTTCTTCCCAGTTTCTGTATGGCATATCTCTCAATTTCCTCAGAGCAATAATTTGGGCTTCACTTTTTACCTCTGTAATTCTCAACCTTATCGCTTCCTTTGCAAATTCAGCAACGCTCCCATATCCGAGCTGGGGGTTTTCCTTTATAAAACTGGATAGTTTTTTGTGAAACACAGATGGGAGAGATACGGTGGTATACCTATCCATTTTTATTCATTACTACAATTTTGAGATGATATTTATATTTATTCATTGGCTCGGGGGTTCTGGTGCAAATACGGGGCTTTTCCATTATTTTTAGTTGAGTGTTGCATACGAGACATAAATTAAAAAAATTAGAGGGATTGCTCAATCAATCCCACCCATCTATTTCTTCCAAGATTGAGGTTTATCCCTGCTTTCTCTGCGGGTGTTTTACTATTTAGTGAACTGTGTTTTCTTGTGAAATTGTAATATGCCCTGTAATTCTCTAACATCTTTTCTGCTGCTTCATCTTTGCACAATCCTCTCGTCACTTTCTCTCTTTTCCCTCATCCCCCTCCAAATAAATTAATCACAAAAGCCTTTTCTGTTTCATTTCCATCTTTATTTTTTTAACTGTGCTCCAGGAACGTCGTGTATACGGCGGCGCATCTCCAAATTTCTCTATCCATTTTTTTATAAAAATACGTGTTCTTTCATCAGAGGGGTATCCACTTCCCAGGGGAACATCCAACTTGGATTCAATATCATCCGTTATTTCTTTCAGTTTTCTGTCCCTTTCCACCTTAGCCACAATTGAAGCGGCCGATACGATCGGGTAGGCAACGTCAGCCTTGTGCCTTGATATAATGTCTGCATCAAAGCCGAGTTTCTCACTAAATTTTTGACCAAATCTCTCCTCATTGACATCTGCAGAATCTAGGTAATACACATTTGCTTTCTTGCTCCTTCCAATCTTCACAAATATGTGTATCTCAAGGTCATTCAAACTCATGGTGTTCCGGAGCGCATCGATGTCTTCGGGCTGTACAACTACAAAGTCATAAAAAAACATCTCCCGTATTTTTTCTGAAAGTTCCTCTCTCCTTTTTTTGCTGTGCTTTTTTGAATCCTTGACATTCATATTCCTCAATGCAATTTCCTTTTCCTCCTCCGCCCACACCCCAGCCACCACCATCGGGCCTATCACCGGCCCCCTTCCTGCTTCATCTATACCGCATATCATCTTACCCAATCTATCAACCTCCTTTGCCCGCTCTTGCCAACGTTCGCATCTCCAAGGATTTCTATCTCCCCATATTTCCCGCCCCCTCCGGGATGCACTTTGATGTCCTCCTTGCGAAATGCCATTATGGCTGCGGCGACGGCGGGGGCCGTAACCCTCCTTATTTCATCGATGTCGGCATCCAGAAGGAAATGTATTTCACTCCCAAATTTTTTCATGATATCGTCCCACCTTTCAGTCACTGTTTTTGATAGGGGGGAGAAATGTAAAGATTTTCCTATTATCTCTGCGAGGGGTATTATATGGATATATGGCGGACGGCCGGACGGATGCCTGGGCTTTTTATAATCTGCAAGCTCTTCGACCCTGTCTTTCACGCCTTTTTTTATCGTTCCGCTGCATTTGCATTTCCAGTTCATATTTTCTGCTTCTTGCACTGGGTATTGCCTGTGGCATGAAGTGCAGGCTGTCCTGTTATACTTTCCTTCCTCTGGCGGAAAACCAGCGTTCATAACAATTTTTCTTCCACCTCTAAAAAGAATTGCTTTTCTTATTTCATCCCACGAAAAATATTGTATCTCAAGGCGGTTGAATTCCCTGGCGAGACGTATCGGGGACGGGGAATGGCTATCGGAATTCGATAGAAAGGCAACGTTTCTCAATTCCGAAATTCTGTCAGCATAATCCGTATCCGCACTTAGCCCGAGTTCCAGAAAATGTATGGATGAAGCCATATCTTTATAGCAATCTCTCAGGGAACCGTGGTATGCATACATGGCTGTCCATGGAGTGAAGGCATGGGCCGGGCCAACCAGTGCACTGACATCAATTGCGGCAGATGCTATCTCAGCCCCTTCAATGCCAATGACCGGCCTTCCGCTTCTGTCGATATTTTTCGAGTGTTTATGCAATTTGTTTCTGAAACTATTTACGGCATCCAAGGAAGGAAAAAGAATGAGGTGATGAACCCTGTTTTTATCCTCCACTTCTGTCGATAAAATAAATTTCGTTCCATTTACATCAAATATGCCTTCTTCCATTTTTCCTGCATTTTTTATTTCATCGGCCCACAGTGGATGAAGGCAGTCGCCCGTGGCAAACAAATGTATGCCCTTCTTTTTTGCTCCCTCCGATAAAGATTTTATATTCATTTTATATGACGTGCCGCCCGAAAATCTGGAATGTATGTGGAGGTCAGCATTAATGAGCATGCACATAAGCATGTGCGGCATGAATTTAAATGGTTTGCATACTTTTTTCTGCCAGATATACAAAAATAAAAGGAAGAGGATTTTAATCCAGTTTTATCTTCTTGCCTTTCTTCTTGCCTTTTACTTTCTTCAGTTCTATGTCCAGTATGCCGTTATGGTAGCTCGCTTTTGCGGAGTCAACATCAACCTCACTTGGCAGTTTCACCTCTTTGTAGTATTTTCTTTCGTCTTTGTCTACTTTGATTGTCAATGTATCTCCCGTAATCTCTAGGTCGATGTCTTTTTTATCCACTCCTGGAACTTCCGCAGTTACGCTGATTGCATCGTCTTCTTCCATTACATCCACCAGCGGTTCTCTTCGCTCCAGTAGCTGCCGTGGCTCGGCACCGCTCGCTCTCGGAACATTGCCAAATTCCTGGAAATGAGGCTTTCCGTCTGGCCCAACTCTGAGAGACCAGCCGTATACGTACGGACCGCCTTTCTCAGGGGACGGAAGTTTCCCACTCATGGTATCTTTGAATATATGTCCCATGTACTTCTCCATCCTTTTAAACTGTTCTTCAAATTCATCAAATATGTCAGACTTAAACGATGGAAAGCCCCATCTGTGCGGCCAATCCCTAAACCACTCCTCAAAGAAGTCCTTATCCTCATCTTCATCTTTTCTTCTTCTCCTTATCATTTTCATTACCTACAAAACAGTATATCAGTTCATCTATAAATAGTTTTCGGCAAGAATAGTCTCTACGAATAGGAATTTTTCCTGAAAAATTTCGACATTTTTTATAAAGAGCAATGTCTTATCTCTTGGAGTGGGATGAGATGACACTCTATGAATTTGGACAAAAAATTCGCAAAGCCATA
>JAYEJS010000117.1 GCA_034660695.1 Candidatus Thermoplasmatota archaeon
TTTCCTTGGAGAGATGCTTTCCCTTATAGGAAGTTTTCTTTCCTTGGAGAGATGCTTTCCCTTATAGGAAGTTTTCTTTCCTTGGAGAGATGCTTTCCCTTATAGGAAGTTTTCTTTCCGATGAAACGCTTTCTTTTTCAAAAGAAAGGGTTTCTCAGGAAGGGTTCGCTCATCACCAGATAAGTAAACGACAAGTGCTTTAAAATATTTCCATGAGATAAAATTTAAATGAGAGATGTGCATAACCTGCCAATGATAGAAGGAAGATGTGTATCATGTGGACGCGGGTTGGTCGATGAAGGCTGTGTTGCATTCCCATGCCCGGAGTGCGGCACGATAATAAAAAGATGCAGAAGCTGCAGGGAAAAATCTGCGATTTACGAATGCCCTGAATGTGGACTCGTAGGACCGTAGGTGGAAAAATGGGAGAAGTAGGAATTACGATAAAAATAATGCCGGACGGAATGAATATAGACCTGGAAAATTTGAAAGAAAGAGTCGTTGAGACCATACCAGGGGGAATAAAAGTAACCAATACAGAAATTGTGCCCATTGCATTTGGATTAAAAGCCCTGGTGCTCGATATGATAATGGGTGATGAAAGCCCTGACGAACTTGTTGATAGAATTTCATCAGCAGAAGGTGTTGCCAGAGCGGAAATAGAGAAAGTTGGAAGATTATTTTAGCACCCACTTCATTATTGCCATTTGTGCCCACATTCTGTTTTCTGCTTCGTCAAATATTACGGACTGGGGGCCATGGGCAACTTCTTTTGTAACTTCATTGCCATAGTATGCAGGCAGACAGTGCATGAATATGGCATCTGGTTTTGCCTGCCTCATAATCCCCTCGTTCACAGTATATTTTCCAAAGGCTTTAATCCTTTTTTCTTTTTCATCCCCCATTGAAACCCATGTATCTGTTACGATAGCATCTGCATCTTTCGCCGCATTTTCATTCATCTCGGTTAACTCTACATTGCCCATTTTTTTTGCCTTATTGAGATAAAAATCAGATGGCCAATATTCCTCTGGGGAAACGATTTTGACGCTCATCCCCGCCATTGTGCATCCAAGCAACAATGAATTTGCCATATTGTTCTTTCCGTCTCCAAAGTAAACAACATTCAGCCCCTTTAGCCTGCCTTTTACCTCCTTTACCGTCATTAAATCCGCTATAACCTGACAAGGATGCTCCTCGTCGTCCAGTCCGCTTATCACCGGCACGGTGGCGTATTTTGCCAGTTCCAGCATATCTTTATGGCTATAAGCCCTGTACATAATAATATCGACGTAACGGGAAAGCACAAGAGCAGTATCTTCAATTGTCTCTCCCCTACTGAGCTGAATGTCATTTTTTCCAAGAAAAATGGCATGGCCCCCAAGTTTTTGCATGCCCGACTCAAAAGAAACGCGAGTACGTGTACTCGATTTCTCAAAAATCATTGCCAGTATTTTACCTTTCAACTCCTTTTCGTATCCATTCTTTTTCATATCAATGGCATCATCTATTATTTTTTCCAGGCAACCATCAACATCCATCATCGAAATTAAATGTTTCATGAGGGTGGAATGCCCTGTTCATTAAAAATTTTTTTGAAGGAGCTATTCCCGCTCCAGATCTTCCCCGCCCATGAATGTGTCTTGTATGGAGGTATAAAAATTCTTCCCGTACTAGAAATAAACCATGATTCAGTTTTAGTATAACTTTTATTAAACCGTGGTTTAATTTTAGTAAAGCATAAATAGTGCCAATCATTGTTTACACATGTATGTTGAGCGGGAAATACAGAAAAGATTTCTGGAGATTTCTGAACACTACAACCTCGTTGCTGTCGTTGGAGCGAGGCAGGCAGGAAAAACAACATTTTTAAAAAGACAGATAAAAGACTTCAATGCATCCTATGTTCTATTTGATGATCCAGATGCGCGAAATCTGTTTGAGGAAGATATTAAAAAATTTGAGATACAGTACCTTGAGGGATATGATGTGGCAGTGCTTGACGAGGTGCAATACTGCAAGGACGCCGGAAGAAAACTTAAATATCTGGTTGATACAGGACAAAAACTGTGGATAACCTCGTCGTCGGAAGTGATACTTGCAAAAGAAATTCTCTCGCACCTTGCCGGGAGAGTTTCTATCATGCGGCTCTACCCCTTTTCATATAGAGAATTTCTCTCCGCAAAAGGACAGAAAGTGCTTACACCAGATATCCAAAGAAGGATGATATGGGAACATATATGCCATGGCGGATATCCCAAAGTCGTTTTGACAAAAAGTCCAGAAATGAAAAAAACCATTTTACTAGACTTATATGAAACTATGCTCTTCAAGGATGTGGCAAGAACCTTCTCCATAGAAGACATAAGAACTCTCGAAGATTTCGCACGTTACCTCGCGGTAAACGCAGGAAATATCGTTTCCTATAGGAAAATATCAAATGACCTCAACATCTCTTTTCAGACCGTCAAGAAGTATTTTGATGCCATGGAAAAAAGCTATCTCATTACTAGAGTTATGCCGTACTACACCAATAAAAGCAAGGAAATCACGAAGCAACCAAAGATATACTTTATTGATAGTGGGTTGAGAAATGTCATTGCAAAGCAGTTTATCCCAGAACCGGATGGAAAACTCTTTGAGAATTATGTCTTTTCTGAACTTCTCAAAATGGGCAGAGTGCCGAAATACTGGCGGACAAAAACAAAAACAGAGGTTGATTTTGTTGTTGAGCAGGATAGCAGGATTATTCCTATAGAGGTGAAACTGCAAGCGAAGCTCGGAAGAATCGAAAGGAGTTTGCGGTCGTTCATTGCTATCTATCATCCGCCACTGGCAATAATTGTCACCTACAGGGGGGAGAAAGGAAAGATGAAAATTGATGGCTGCCCCATAGTTTTTGCAGATGTGGGCGAGCTAAGTAGCCACATATAATCGCTCTTTTATTCCCTCTCCAGATCTTCCCCGCCCATGAATGTGTCTTGTATGGAAGTATAAAAATCCTCCATGCCTTCAAGCGTTTCATTTGACACGGGTATGAGAGATGTATGGGCTTCCATTTCTTTTATAATTCCCATTATTCCCTCGCTCAACTGATAGTACATCGATGGTGACTTTACCATTACATCTTTGTACAATTTCTCCGGATTTTTGCCCCATTCCAGCATCATGTCCAGTGCATCTTTATCAACGATGTCTATCTTGCTCAGTATGTTGACCAGCGGCTCAACCATCCGGAATTGCGTTATTGCCGAAAGCATTATCTGAGAAACGAAATTTGTGGGAGTTGTGGCCAGCGAAGGCTCGATCACAAATGCCAGCAACGATTGTTTCGGATCCAGCTGATCGACGATAACCTTTCCTGTGCTTCTGAAAACAAATAGTTCAAGCTGTCCCGGAGTGTCAATCAGCACATAATCCGTGCGATACTCCTTTATTCTTTTTTCAACCTCCCTGGCATCCAGTGCAAGCATATCCGCACATAATACCTGCGCACCGTTTGGCCCCAGACCGTATTCCTCCATTATTTCGTTCAGCGAGAGCCATTCTCTTACATCTACATCCGGAGTATAGGGCAGGTTTACAACCCCGGGGTCAAGATTGACGGTTATCGCATCAAATTCATGGCGAATGCACCATTCATAAAATGCCCCCGTAAGGCTGCTCTTGCCCGACCCTGCGGTGCCTACCATATAAATAAATATCATTTTTTTATCCCCGAAGCATCCTCATGTGCTCTATTCTTTTCTGTATCAACTCTCTTTTGCCGATGTCATGCCTTATGAAAACGTGTTCTCCCTTAACATGCTTAAGACAGTCCTCGCATATGACTTCGGCATCATCAATTTTATCTGCTATGCCCACCACGGCAAGAGAGCGAGACTTTGTTGTATATACGTTCCCATCTCTCTCATCCACTGATGCGTAAAATAGCTGCCCCCCCGATTTTTTTATTCTGTCCTCGTCAACAGAAATTTTTTTGCCGTCCAATGAATTCACTCCGTATCCTTCGGGTACAACATATTTGCATACAGTGCTCTTTTTCTCCAAATCCATCTTTTTTCTGCTCAGCGTACCTTCAACCATTGCCATGGTTATGTCGACGAAATCTGTCCTTAGCAGAGGAAGGATATTCATGGCTTCGGGGTCGCCCCATCGTGCATTTATCTCTATTACTTTCGGCCCTTCATTCGTAAGCATGAATTGCCCGTAAATGGCCCCCCTATATGGTCTGCCCTCGCTATGCATGGCATCAATGATGCGTTGAAGTATTGCAACAGCCTCCTCATAATCATTCCTGTCCATGAACGGTAATATTCCACTTGCATCTGAATAAGAACCCATTCCGCCCGTATTTGGCCCCCTATCGCCTGGAAGCAAACGCTTATGATCCTGAACAGCTGGGGTAGGGACTATTGTAAAACTGTCACAGAAAGTCTGCAGCGTGAATTCCTCGCCAACGGCTTTTTCTTCTATGAGAACCCTTGCCTTGCCCCCTATTTTTTTTGATATAACATCCTCCGCATAGCCTATTGCATCTTCAATGCTGCGGAAATGGTCTCCTGCAATCCTCACGCCCTTGCCCCCGGTCAGTCCTACTGGCTTTATTGCCACCTCTCCGTCCAGCATTTCTATGAATTCCTTTGCTCCCTTTGCATCAGAAAATGCCCTGCTTTTTAACATTCCCTTGATACCGTACTTCTCCATCAGATTGCGCATGAATTCCTTGTTGGTTTCTATCTCTGCCGCCTCCCTTGTAGGTGAAGCCACTTTTATCCCATCCGCCTCCAGTGTATTTGTCACGCCGGCCTCCTCCGGCGCCTCCGGCCCAACTATGGCGAGGTCTATTTTTTTTGAGCGTGCATAAGATAATACTTTATCCACGTTTGTTTCATTCTGCAGGCAAAAATCCCGGGCAAGTTTTTTTATTCCAGGGTTTGAATTTTTCATAATCGCGTAGAGGTCGGCATCGCTCCTTGATACAGCCTTGCATATCGCATGCTCTCTTGCCCCACCACCAATGACAAGAATTTTCATGAATTGTATATATGGCCTCCATACTTAAATTTTGACTGCCTTCCTTTTGTAAAGTATTAAAATGAGTGATACCAATAATATAAGTATATCAAATCCTGGCGTAATATTTTTTTTCATTTCGATGCTGCCATCAGGAAACAAATGGATTTCTACTTTTTCATCATAACTCAAAAGAAAGCATTTTTCCGAGATGGTAAGGCAGTTATATCTTCTCGATTTTAAGTCTCATGCAAGCTTTATGGTCAAAAAATAGTAAATTAAATTCCAAGCAGGCTATGTGTAAAAACTATTTGTATTCTCTCGGATTATTCAACTGGCAAATGAAGGCTTAACCCCAAATTCATAGATAGCTCTTGGAATTAGCGAAAAATTATAGTCAACCCATGAGAGTGATTCT
>JAYEJS010000118.1 GCA_034660695.1 Candidatus Thermoplasmatota archaeon
ACCTAAGTTTTCCCTAATTTTTATACACTACACCTAACCCATCCAAGATTTTTTCCTGAATCTTTTCAAGAGTCACCGTAGTACTCCATTCAAAATTAGATTCACTATCTTTCAGACGGACCTTATATCCATGTTTAAGTTTATCCAAGGCTTCAGGAGCACTTATTTCTAACTTTTTTACCTTATACCCAAGTAAGGAAAGGACGACATACGACAAATAACAAATCTTAACGTGTCCTTCAACATGCGTTTTTAACCATACTCTTATCGGTCTTAAACCAAGTATGCCTTTCAACTGTTTGAAAGATTTCTCAATCACATCTTTATCAAAGTATTTCTTAACCACCGTTTTGTCATCCATTGAAGTCGTATGGAAAATTAGGGAATAACCGAGAAATTTTGCTTTTTCATCAATACCTCCCTTCTCATAATGAATCTCTCTTCTTACAACTTCTAGAGATGGGTTATAGACAATCAATAGTTTTCCAGAATTCCACTTGAATGATGTCACATACACATGGGTATTCTTCAGGCTCACTCTGTGTCGTTTTGTGTACAACTCCTCTCTGTCTACTCTATTCAAAAAATTGGTTTTGAAGAACTGTGTTTTTTTCACACCACAGATTACATCGGTATGGACACCGAGAAGAGAATCAATATTGTCTTTGGAATACATCCCACGGTCCATTATGATCGAAGACAACCTTCTCGCTCTCATCTCCACAAGCATATCCTTAAAAATCTTTATATTGGAAATATTTCCGGGATATTGCTTGTGAAATATGGGAAAACTATATGTTTCGGTAACAGCAAGACCAATCTGAATCAATTTTTTATATTTACCATCCTTTCCCCGTCTAGATTTCACATCACACGTATTCCCCTCAAAATAGGTATCAGTAACATCTATGATGACTCCCGTCTTTACGTTCTCATACTCCTTAAGGAGTCTATAAATCTCAATTTCAACATCTTCAAATTTCAAATCATTAATTTCTTCTAACGTCTGATAGAGAATCTTTGTTGAAACATCATCTGCCTCTAAAACTCTGGGGATCTCTGTATGTTTAAGCCAGTCCCCGAGTTTATTCACACTTAACTTTTCTAAAAGATGCGAATAGACAAAAACCAAGATATATTTTGCATTTTCTCCCAGTATCTGTTTAAGATTCAATTCCTCTGCTATCTTATCTACAGCAAGAACATCCAGATAACGAGTTACTTTCTCAACGTTCAGCTTATTGGTCTTTACTCTCCTTACCACCTCACCATCAACTTCTTTTCCTATATACCGAATAACTCTCTGTACAACCTTACCCTTCACCCTTGTATTCTCTACCTCTGCTAAATATGTCCCACTCTTCTTCTTAATCTTTCTTATGAACGTCATGTAATGTATAAAGTATACACTACAACTATAAAGTTTTTGCCTTATTTCTTCTGTAAAATTACGTAGTGTGAAAAATCAAGAAAAATCTAGGTAATGAAGATATTGCTTTCATAATAATAGCCATCCCAAACATAAATGGTATCACTAGGGTCTGCTGCATCTACCGCTTCCTGTATGGATGTGCCATTCCACTCGCCTTCATCAAATTGTTCATTGCCGTTTTCATCAATGAAAACAAAGGCCTAAACTTCCCGTTCTGTCAGCTAATTTGGATTTCAAGTTTATCGTCAAACTGGGAGTTACATCCATTTGTGGAACAAAGAGCGAAAAACACTCATTACAGTTCCAAATCACCCAGAATTAGCTAAAGGAACGCTGATCTCTGTTATGAAACAAACAAAAATAAAGCGGGAAGATTTCCTTTCAAAAATGAGTAGGAAAAGATAATAAGTCAACGATTTTGTAAGAGTAGAGACTCATCCAGATGCCTTATTTTTTAAAACTCTAACAGGTTTTTTTGTTTAAACGATTCTGAAAAAACCTTGAATTTTTTTATAGTATGGCTTACTCGCTCCTCGCTGAACTGGTGTTTATTGCACAGAAAATCAATGGTTTCATCCTCATCTATTTTTTTCCATTCAATAGAGTAGTCGTTTGTCACTGAAGGATTCAAAAAAATATTTCTTATTTCCTGTAGATTTGTCATTTCCCCAATCTTTCCAGCCTTTACCGCTTCCTCAATTTTTCCGTATTCTTTTATTAATTTCAAAGCCTTCATGGGGCCAATTCCCTTTACACCCTTGTTAAAATCTGTACCGACCAAAATTGCCATATCTATCAACTGCTCTCTCATTATTTCGTTAGCCGACAGCACTTCCTGCAGAATAATTCTTTCTGGAGAAACATCCATCCACTTCTGCCTGCCAGGAAGTTTTCTCCTTCCGGTTATTGCCATGTTTCTTAAAAGCGTGGGAGCGCCGAAAAGCAAACAATCAAAATCCTGAGAACACGTGGCATCAGCATCTCCCTTCATATTCATGAATGATGCCTGAGCTTCGCCCTCCCCCGGCGCCTCTATGTAGGGTATGGCCAATGCCTGCAGCAATTTTTTTGCATCGTTTACCCTTTCCTCATTTAGAATAGAGGTTTGCTGGGCTTTTTTTCTCGCCTCTTCCATGTCACCTTTTTCTAAGGCTTTTTCCCACTCTTCCATGGCCTTCTTCTTCACCACACTTCTTTCGCGCAGGGTTTCCATTTTCAAGGGATGGGGCTTCCCGTCGAAAACATATACCGGCTTTATCCCAAGCTCGACCATATTTGCCGTTCTATAAAGCAAGCCGGTGAGATGAGACGTTATGTTCCCTTCCGCATCTTTTAGAGGTGTACCGTCCCTCTGCCTTATTATCGATAAAAACTGATAAAGGGCATTGTGCGCATCTATCGCTATTATCTTTCCCTTCAATTCCTCGAGCGATATGACTCTTGGATTTGCCAGGGATTTCAAATTAACTCCCATTTTTTGCCTCAAAGACGTACCAGCCCACTTTTTTTTCCTCCACCATTTTCTTTATTTTCTTCTGCTCATCGCTCAGCTTTCCTCCAGCACTCTTAAATTCAACTAAATAAATGCCTTCCTCGTCAAACTGGATGCCGTCTATGGGCGAGCCGATGAAACGGAATTTTTTCCAGTTGAACGGATAACTTTCCATAAAAGGTGCAAACTGTTCCGTTATTTTTCCATAGGTAGACGACAACGACCGTTTTTTTTCTTCAATTTCTTTTACCCTGTCCTTCCATGGCTGCACTGCCTGACGGTAAATTATCGCAATGCCCCCCAGGAATCCGGCCATCATTCCCAGAAGAAATACCCATAAGGCCATAAAAGGATCCATTTTATCTGCACCTCTTTTTTATCAGGAATTTTAAATTTTTCCATCCATCGGCAAAGGACTCGATTTTCGCCTCCCCTTTCCTTTCAAAAAGATGAGAGGGCACTTCCTTTGCCTTTATATCCGGGTGGGAAAACATCTCCATTTTTATTTCCTCACTGAAGGGCATACCGTCATCGAACTCCTCCAAATCCTTCAATTTGTTCAATGCATCCTTTCTAAAAATCCACATGCCAGATTGCGAATCCTTTACTTTCACCCCGTACAGCAGGCGGAGTGTCGAGGAGAGAATGAAATTGCCAAAGAAATGCTTGAAACTCATCGCTTTTTTCCCCAGGTTGGCAAACCTGTTGGTCGTGATGAAGTCCAGATTTTGTTTCAGGAGCATATCCACATATTCGTGAGTAATATGGAATGGATATGTACCGTCTGCATCACCGGTGATTATGATGTTCCCCTCGGCTTCCTTAAGCCCCCTCTTGTATGCCCTTCCATAGCCCTTGCGCGGTTCGACAATAACTTTTGCGCCCTTTTTTTCTGCTATTTCCCTTGTTCTATCCTTTGAGTTTCCATCGATGACGAGCACCTCTACATCCGATTCTCTCTTTTCGAACTCTTTCATATCAATGCTGTCCAGTGTTACTCCAATGCCTTCTTCCTCGTTCAGCGTGGGGATTACGATACTTACCTTCATTACCCAGCCATCCGCTCATTCCTTAAAATTGTTTTGATAACCCTCCCACAAAATTTATAAAACAAGGCCCCTATATTCCAGCCATGCCACTGAATCTTGATTTGGAAGGTCTGATGTACGGAACAGAGCTGGTAAAGCGTGGTTTTGCCAAAATGCAGAAAGGAGGAGTAATCATGGACGTCACAACTCCGAAGCAGGCTATTACGGCTGAAGAGGCAGGGGCCGTTGCGGTCATGGCTCTTGAACGTGTTCCTGCAGACATACGTGCCACCGGCGGTGTTGCAAGAATGGCTGATCCAAAAATCATATGCGATATTATGGATGCGGTTTCGATTCCAGTTATGGCAAAATGCAGAATAGGGCATATTGCCGAGGCAAGGATACTGGAAAACATCGGTGTGGACATGATAGACGAAAGCGAAGTTCTCACACCTGCTGACCCGTTCCATCACATATGGAAACATGATTTTGAAACACCATTTGTATGCGGTGCCCGTGATCTGGGAGAAGCGCTGCGCAGGATTAACGAAGGAGCGGCAACGATAAGAACAAAAGGTGAGGCAGGTACAGGCAACGTAATTGAGGCAGTCCGCCATCGACGGGTCATATTCAACCAGATAACGGAATTGAAAGAAAAGGATGACAACGAGTTGGAGGAAGTGGCAAGAAAAATAGAGGCACCTTTTGACCTAGTAAAGGAAACAGCGAAGAGACAGCGTCTGCCGGTTGTTGATTTTGCTGCCGGCGGTATTGCTACACCCGCAGATGCGGCACTCATGATGCAGCTGGGAAATGATGGTGTATTCGTAGGCTCCGGCATATTCAAATCAACAAACCCCTCGAAGATGGCAAAAGCTATAGTGGATGCAGTAGCACATTTCGATGATGCTTCTATACTCACAGAGATTTCACGCGGGCTGGGAAAGGCAATGATGGGCATGACCATAGAGGAAATCCCGCAGGGCGAGAGGATGCAGGAAAGAGGGTGGTAAGGAGCTAACACTACTCACTTACCATTTAACGCATTTGCCATACTTATTGTAAATCATCTAGCCATACTGCTGTCTTGTTTAGCTTCTTCTTGAAAAATTTTCCGGTATTCTTAGCATTTTCTGCCTGATGGTATTTTAAATAAATTTCGTCGTTCGTAATCCCCATAATCTCTATTTTCCCTGTCTTGTGTGACATAACATATCTAAATCTCTTGCTATGCCCATTAAG
>JAYEJS010000119.1 GCA_034660695.1 Candidatus Thermoplasmatota archaeon
TTGTAGATCTTCTCGAAAAATTTAAAGCAAAGGTCTATGTGATGAAGGTTATTTTGACCAAGGAAGACTGTCGAAGGCTTGGTTTAGAGCCTGAGTAGAAAGCATTCATACTTTTTACACATAGTCGCGATGACCACCATTTTTATATATAATGTGGTATTACAAACTCGATGATAAGACCGCCTGCCATAATGACATATTGCCCATCATGCCAAAAGCATACGTTGCATGAGATTGAGAAGGTTAAGAAAAAGAAGGCATCTGAATTGAAACAGGGGCAGAGACGATTTCGCCGTGTTACCGCAGGCTATGGAGGCTATCCGAGACCAAAACCAGAAGAAAGAGAAAAACCCACGAAAAGAGTGCTTTTGCGGTACAGATGCAAGGAATGCGGAAAAGCCCATCAAAAGAGATGCATAAGGGCAAAGAAATTTGAATTTAAGAGGTGAGCACATGGGAAATTTCGTCAGGGTTAAATGCAAGGATTGTAACAACGAACAAATTATTTTCAAAAAGGTGAGTACCGTCGTGATTTGCCAAGTGTGCGGAAGCGTGCTGGCAGAACCAACCGGTGGGATAGCAAATATAAAAGGAGAAATATCGGAGGAGTTGAAATAAAAAATGCCTGCAAAGAAAATTCCCGATAAAGGAGAACTGGTTGTCTGTACGGTTTTAAAGGCAAAGGGTTTTGGGGCATTTGTAAAGCTTGAAGAATACCCAGACACCGAAGGCTTCATTCACATAAAAGAAGTTGCATCTGGATGGGTAAAGCACATACGGAATTATGTAAAGGAAGGGCAGAAAATTGTATGCAAGGTGATGGAAGTTGACCCAACAAAAGGTTATATCGATTTATCGCTGAAAAGAGTGAATGAACATCAGCGAAGAGAAAAAACACAGCAATGGAAAAATGAGCACAAGGCAGAAAAACTTTTTCAGATGGTTGCTGACAGGATCGGAAAGAATGTGGAAGAATGCTACGAGAAATTTGGCAATGATCTCATAAAAAAATACGGCTCCCTATATGAGGCGTTTGACGAAGTAGCATATGACAATGAGGTGTTGAAAAAAGATGGTTTTAGCGGAGATTGGATATCTGCTTTTGAGGATGTTGCAAAGGAAAACATCATCATCCCATTTGTCGATATAAGCGGGTATGTGGAATTATTTTCTCCCGGCAAAGACGGTGTAAAGCACATAAGAAATGCCCTTAAAAAAATAGAAAAAAATTATGATAATGTTAGCGTAACGGTAAAATACGCATCTGCCCCCAGATATAGGGTGAGTGTAACAGCACCGGATTATAAGACGGCGGAGAAGGAACTGAAGGAATGTGCTGAAAGAGGGATAGAATATATAAAAAAGCATGGCGGCATGGGAACCTTTAAAAGGAAAATAAAATGAAGTATTGTACATCTTGCAAACGATATACTCTGGAGAATGATTGTCCGTTGTGCGGAAAAAAAACCACCCAGGTGGGACCTGCACGGTTTTCCCCGCAAGACACCTATGGAGAATACAGAAGGAAATTAAAAAAAGAGGAAAAATATGGCAAGAAAAAAATTGAAAATAGATGAATCAACTGTAATATATTCAGAAAAACCTGAATTGCACAATCCCATATTGATAGAAGGTTTGCCCGGCGTGGGAAATGTCGGAAAACTCGCAGCAGAACACCTCATAAGCGAGATAAAGGCAAAGAAATTTGCAGAGATATATTCAACAGATTTTCCTCCGCAGGTGTTTGTCAATCATGATGGTATCGTACAACTTGTAAAAAACGAATTGTATTATTGGAAAGGGGACATTGACCTCATCATACTGACGGGTGACTACCAGGGCCTATCGACCAGAGGGCAATACATACTCGTCCAGTCAATACTGGACATGGTCGAAAAATACGGGACAACGATGATATATACTCTGGGGGGGTACGGGGTCGGAGTGGATGTCGAAAAACCCCGCGTGACAGGCGCAGCTACCCACAAAAGTTTGATAAAAAAATTCAAAAAATATGGCATAGTTTTTAAGGATGAAGGAGGGGGTGGAATCGTCGGCGCCTCCGGTCTGCTTCTTGGAATCGGTAAGATGAGAGGGATGAAAGGAGTATGCCTTATGGGGGAGACATCCGGATATATGGTGGATCCAAACAGTGCAAGAGAGATTCTAAAGATTCTTACGAAGATCCTTGGCATTAAAATAAGCTTTTCAAAGCTGGAAGATAAAGCCGAAGAAATAAGCAGAATAGCAAAGCATATCAGGAATCTGGAGAAAACCGCAAGGGAAAAAGATACATCATCTGATAACCTCAGCTACATAGGATAAGATGGTACTGGCTTCAGCTGTTTTTTATTAAAACAAAAGATTGTTTCCGTTGATGATGAGCGAGGTACCTATGAATAGATGGCTGTCCGGAGATAGCTTGTGGGGCACCCTTATATGCAAACCGACAAAACCGACGGTGAACCCCCTCTGGCGCCCAAACATCCAGCCCATATTACTCATCGTATTTTTGCTGTCCCATATATAATTGGAACCAAATTTTGTTATTGTAACTCCGAGGTTATATTTGAAAAAGATCGGCCTGAACATCATTCTAATGAAGCTTCTATCTGATTTAAGCGGAATGTATATTTCCCCCCGCCCGTAGCTCACAACATAGTTGAAAATTCCCCAACCCCATTCCTTTTTATCAAATATAAAATTGATGAAGCCGTCCTTTTCCGAAAATATGCCGTAATCCTTCAGGACTTCAATTACCTGCCCCATTGTCTCAGATATATTGACAGACTCTTCATCTCTGCTCAGTATTTTCACAATTTTAGCCTCCATCTCTTTTATTTTTTCAGAAGGTAAACTTTTTTTCTCGAAATTTGTGCCCATAATGTTTGATATGCTGCATTCAACTGTTCCCTTGTCATCTCCTCCCGAAGCCAGTACAGGAATGCATGCCGTCATGATGAGTAATGCAACAATACCAGCAGACATTATTATATTGCTTGCTCCTTTCCTTTTCATTTTTTCACCCCGCGGTATTATAATGGTGTAGCCTTATTAAAATTTTTGTTAGCCGCCTGTCTCTACGCTTCTAATCTCTTTTGCAGGAGCTCCACCGTACATTTTGCCCTTCTTCACCAAACTTTTTTATTGCCCTGCTCTTTATTAACACGTGGAAGAAAAAAAAGGGTTGTATTGCCCAAAATGCGGCTCCCCGAATGTGGAATGGCTTTTGCCACAGATATGGAGCAAGTGGGTATGCAAGGATTGCGGCTACATTGGCGTTTTGATTTTAGAGGATGGAAAGATTGCTGCAGAATTGGGAAAGGAATGGAAAAAAACACCATAATTTTTTAAGCACGATTTCATTTCATTCTGATGAATGATATCGAACTGGTAACAAGAAATGCGGAAGAAGTTATAACTGTTGAAGAACTGAAGGAAGTTTTAGAAAAAAAAGAAAAGAGGGCATACATCGGTTTCGAGCCGTCCGGGTTGGTCCATATAGGATGGAAGATATGCTCGGATAAAATAAAAGATTTGATACAAGCCGGATTTGATGTAGTCATCCTTCTTGCAGACTGGCATGCATGGGTGAACGACAAATTCAATGGCAACATGGAAGCAATCAGGGATTGCGGCGAATACATGAAAGATTGCTTTTCAGCCCTTGGAGTAACGGGCGTAAAATACCTATATGCCAGCGATTACATCAACGATTCGCATTACTGGAAACTTGTCCTAAAAGTTGCAAAAAACGCGTCTCTTGCGCGGATACGGAGGGCAATGGACATCATGGGGCGGGAGGCGGAGGACGCCGAAAAGGACTTGTCAAAATTTCTCTATCCGGCGATGCAGGTCGCTGATATCTTTTACCTGAACCTGGACCTTGCATATGGGGGCATGGATCAAAGGCATGCCCACATGCTCTGCAGAGATATCGCAAAGAAAGTAAACGGAAAAAAGCCCGTCGCCCTGCACACGCCGATACTTTCCAGCCTTGAGTCTGGAGAAAGAATGGATGTTGCCAAAATGTCAAAGAGTAAGCCAAAAAGTTGTATTTTCATTCACGATAACAAAGAGGATGCAATGAATAAAATTAAAAAGGCCTATTGCCCTGAAGGAGTCATCAAGGAAAACCCAATTTTAGAAATATGCAGATATGTCATATTTCCCGAATATGAAAAAGTTAGGATAGAAAGAGATGAAAAATATGGTGGGAATCTGGAATTCAATAATTATCCTTCGCTGGAAAAAATGTTTGAAAGAGGGCAGGTACATCCGCTTGATCTGAAAAATGCTGTCGCGGCATACCTGAATGAGATACTTGAGCCGGTGAGAGAATATTTCAAATCCAAACCCAGTAATTTAGAAAAAGTAAAGAGACATCTGTTGGACTAAACATATCCATCGAATGCTCTTTCTGCATTGAGAATTTTCAAAAATTTTTCGTCTATTTTCTTGCGGTTCTTCAATTTAGAGTCTATCGATCGGGGCATAGAATGCATTTCTCCTTTCAACTCCAATTTCAGCCAATCGTTTTTCCCGGTTTCCATTTCCTCGATCAGGGATTCTAATGGAATACCTTCTTCTACCACCCTAGAGAGTTTTTTGTAGTTATATCTGACTATCCCAAAATTCCCTATGTGCTCATTCAGCAGGCCTTCATCGACTTTCCTTGCTATCTTATCGCCCACACCGATAACTTCATAAGGATTTTTTTGCCATTCCTTTATCTCGTAAACCCCGAATTTCGGATGTAAGATTATGTATTCCATGGCGTTCACACTAGCATCGTATCTGTAGGTGCCTTTCCACCCTTTCGGGTCTTTCTTTCCATTTTGTATTATTTCCTTCAGTACTTCCTCTCTCGATCTCACATATAAAAATAGACATGACAGTAAAAAATGTTTCCTTTTTTGGTAGCGATAAATTGAATAACGGCGAGCAAAGAACAAACCTCTTTGGGAAATTATTGACGGTTGAGACTACCTGAAACGGAAGTTCCAAGGATTTTTCTGTTAACTTTTTGAATTCTATATCTAGTAATTGGCAATAAAAAACAGAGTCCACATATCCAAATGTGGTCACTAAAAATTTAGAAATACCGCAAGTTTTATTAG
>JAYEJS010000120.1 GCA_034660695.1 Candidatus Thermoplasmatota archaeon
TATGGCTTTGCGAATTTTTTGTCCAAATTCATAAAGTGTCATCTCATCCCACTCCAAGAGATAAGACATTGCTCTTTATAAAAAATGTCGAAATTTTTCAGGAAAAATTCCTATTCGTAGAGACTATATGGGATGTTTTAGGATTTCCACAATCCATGGATATTACAGTATTCTCTTGCCTCTATTTTATCTGCCTTGATTTCAAACTCAGCATGAGGCTTATCACCGGGATTCAAGAATTTTCTGTATGAAACACCATCAGCAATCACCTGAATCCATTCTATGTAATGGCCGTCCATCATGGGATGGTTTTCATTTCGTCCAACTTTTACGATAACGCCGTTTTTCGTCTTTTCAATGTAGGGGACATGCTTCTCAACAGAAGAGTCCTCGGTTTTTTCTTCCATGAGTTTCATTGGCTGTCCACAGCATACAAGTTCGCCAACACCTGTGTGCAATACTTCCACAATATTTCCACATATTTCACATTTGTAGATTTCTCTTAATTTTGTCATATCTTATCGCCTCTTTTTTCAATAATTCTCCATCCAGAGTTCATAATAACTCTGTGGATGCCTGCAAGCTGGACACACTTTAGGTGCTTCAGTCCCTTCATAGACATACCCACAGTTGCGGCATTTCCATTTCACAACTTTATTTTTTTTGAATATGAGATTGTTTTTCACGTTATCCAGTAATTTACGATATCTGCGCTCGTGATAGGCTTCCACCTTGGCAATCTCCCTGAAACTGCTGGCTATCCCAAGAAAACCCTCCTTCTCTGCCACGTCGGCAAAATTTGGGTAAATGGTTATCCATTCCATTTTTTCGCCTTCGGCTGCTGCCAATAGGTTTTCCTCAGTGGTTCCGATTATTCCCGCAGGATAAGATGCTTTGATTTCAATATCGCCACCTTCCAGATATTTAAAGAATATCTCAGCGTGCTCTTTTTCGTTATCCGCAGTTTCAGAGAATATGGCGGATATCTGCTCATAACCTTCTTTCTTTGCCTTAGAAGCAAAATACGTGTACCGCATCCTGGCCTGTGACTCCCCGGCAAAAGATGCGAGGAGATTTTTCTCGGTTTCCGTTCCTTTCAAATTTTTCATTTTTGTTACCTCATCTTTTTCACATATTTTCCTAATTCGTATCCTTTTTTTCTTATATTTATCAGCTCTTCTTTATCTGGTATGTAGTTGATATTGGTGCTCTCAACAGGCATATCCCACGACAGGTCTTTTACAACCTTCTCAATTTCACCAACTGCCTGTCCTCCCCAGCCGTATGACCCGAAAACAAATCCTATCCTGTTTTTTGGCTTAAGACCTTTAAGATAGGTTAGAAAACTGCCCATTGTCGGAAGCGTTGTATTGTTGAGCGTTGGAGAGCCCAAAATTATCAGCTTGGATGAGAGAACATCTATAATAATATCTGATATATGGGTGGTCTTTAGACTTCTCATGGTAACAGCAACACCCGCCTCTTCCACCCCTTCCCCGATTGCATATGCCATTTTTTCTGTTGAATCCCACATGGAATCATAAACAATAAGTGCTTTGTCGTCGGCTTCATATCGTGCCCATTTTGTATACTCCTTAAGAATTTGTGGAATTGACGAACGCCATATTATTCCATGACCAGGCGCAATCATATCAATGTCCAGTCCGGAAAGTGTTTCGAGCGCTTTCTCTACCTGAGTCCCATACGGCATAACTATGTTTGCATAGTATTTGGCTGCCTCTTCTTTTAATATGCCCCAGTCGATTTCATCATCAAAGCGTTCTGAACTTGCGATATGCTGACCAAATGCGTCATTGGGGAGGAGAAGTTTATCTGCAGGACTGTATGTAACCATTGAATCCGGCCAATGAACCATCGGTATATGGACAAAATGAAGTGTTCGTTTTCCAATGTTTAGCATATCTCCCGATTTAACGACCTTAAATTCCCAATCTTTTTTGTAATGCCTACGCAATCCTTTTTCTCCGCGAGTTGATGCTATAACCTTTGCATTTGGGCAAACTTCAAGCAGTTTAGGAAGCGAACCAGAATGATCCATTTCGGCATGATTTGAAATGATATATTCTATCTTTGAAGGATTAACAATTTCTCTTATTCTTGAAAGCATTTCATTGAAGAGGTAGTGTTTTACTGTATCCACCAGCGTTATTTTTTCATCCATTATCAAATAGGAGTTGTATGTTGTTCCTCTCCGGGTAAGGTATCCATGAAAGTCTCTAATGTTCCAGTCGATACCGCCAACCCAGTAAATGCCGGGTTTTATCTCAACTTTGTTCATTCCTATCACTCCTTTTCAAAGGCATCTTTGGATGCACCACATATCGGACAGACCCAATCATCAGGTATTTCTTCAAAAGGCGTGCCAGCATCTATACCGCCATCTGGCTCCCCTTTTTCCAGGTCATACACATATCCACATGCTTGGCATGCATATTTATCCATCTCGCTCACCTCCTTTTTTCAAACAGTCTTTACAGATACCCTTGAAGTATCCGTGTACCTCCTCCACCTTGTACCCGCTTTCCAGCAACTTTCCTATGTTTGGACACTTTATATCCACATCAGTAATATTACCACATTTTTTACACAAAAAGTGATAATGCATATTATTTCTGAAGTCATATCTTGACTCGGAACCGGATATGGTAAGTGATTGAATGATGCCGTGTTTTCTGAGTACCTCAACTGAGTTATAAACCGTTGTTTTAGAAAGAGAGGGATTTTTTTCTTTTAACTCAGAGTATATTTCATCAACAGTTGGATGTTTTCTATTTTCATCAAGATACTTTAGTATCTCTAACCGTTGAGGTGTGATTTTTATTGCATTTTCTTTTAGTAGTTTCACATACTTTTTTAACATTTTTCCATGCTTTTATAATAATTACTGATTTGTAATTATTACAACTTAATATGTAATATAAAATGGTCATATAAAACTTTCTATTGGGCAAACATCACCGACTTATTTTACGCTGAGGGAGGGATTTGAACCCTCGCGAGACAAAAGCCTCACCAGCTCTCAAGGCTGGCGCCTTAGTCCTGTCTTGGCTACCTCAGCAAGCAAAAGAAAATAATAAAAGGAAAAAATTTTAAAAATCTTTAGGACTTGAGCATGATTTCAATGTTCACTCCGTCCGGCACCTGAATACGCATGAGCTGACGTAGTGCACGATTCTGTGCATCTAACTCTATGAGTCTTTTGTGTATGCGCATTTCCCACCTATCCCATGTTTCTGTACCTTCTCCATCAGGGCTTTTTCTGCACGGGACCTTAAGATGTTTGGTTGGGAGAGGTATGGGGCCGCTCATTTGAGTGCCCGTACGCTCTGCTATCATTTTGATCTGGCTACAAACATCATCGATTTTTTTTGCATCTGTTCCCGTTAAAGATATCCTTGCTTTCTGCGGCATTGTCTCGATAACTACTTACTTGGTCTCCACATCTATGCATATTCCTGCAGCAACAGTCTGACCCATATCTCTTATAGCGAATCTTCCCATTTCAGGAATATCCTTTGCTTTTTCTATCACCATAGGCCTTGTAGGTCTTATTTTGACTATGGCTGCATCTCCAGTTTTAAGGAAATCTGGATTTTCTTCCTTTACTGCACCTGTCTTCGGATCCAACTTTTTGATAAGTTCCTCAAATTTGCACGCTACTTGGGCCGTATATGCATGAAAAACAGGTGTATAACCTACGGTTATAACCGAAGGATGATTCAATACCATTATCTGGGCGGTAAATGTCCGTGCAACGGTTGGCGGGTTATCTGGATAACCAGCTACATCTCCCCTTCGTATATCTTTCTTGCTTATACCGCGCAAATTTACACCGACATTGTCTCCTGGCTCTGCTTTTGGTATCTCTTCATGGTGCATTTCTATTGATTTCACCTCCCCGGTAACACCGCCAGGCTGTGTCGAGGGCAGGAATATGAGTTTATCTCCGGGTTTCATCGCTCCCGTTTCCACCCTTCCAACAGGGACTGTGCCCACACCCGTAATTGTATAAACATCCTGAACAGGCCACCTTAACGGTTTATTTATTGGTTTCTCCGGTAACCTAAAAGTATCCAATGCCTCAAGTAGTGTGGGGCCTTGCCACCAGCTGAGCTTCTTTTTCTCTATGGCATTATCTCCCACAAAAGCTGATACCGGCAGAAATGTGACGTCTTCACTCTTATATCCGATTGTCTTAATCAACTTCTCAACTTCTTCCTTGACCTCATTGTATCTTTGTTCATTATAAGGGGGGTTTGTAGCGTCCATTTTGTTTATTGTCACAATCATCTGTTTAACTCCGAGCGTTCTCGCAAGCCATGCGTGTTCTTTAGTCTGGGCCATTACACCCTCGGGGGCCGCCACAACCAGTATGGCTGCATCTGCCTGAGAAGTACCGGTGATCATATTTTTGATGAAATCTCTGTGGCCCGGCGCGTCTATTACAGTAAAGTAATACTTGTCAGTATCAAATCTCTTATGGGCGACATCGATCGTAACGCCTCTCTCTCTTTCTTCCTTCACCCCGTCCATTATCCAAGCAAGAGCAAAAGATTCCTTTCCCTTCGCTTTTGCCTCTTCCTTGTACTTTTCCACAACATGGGCTGGAAATTGACCAGTTTCTAACAGCAATCTACCTACAAGTGTAGATTTCCCATGGTCTACATGTCCTATCGTAACCAGATTCATATGAGGTTTATCTGCCATTTTTCTTCCTCCTGGATTTTTGTATATACATTCCGGATATATATACTTTTACCGATGGTAAATATGGGGATGGTTAAAAAATTTTTCCATTAAATCCTGTCAAAATATTTATATCTTTGACACGTTTATGAAAGTTGGTTATGGTCAGTCTGGTGAATCCTGCAATAGCTTATCATCTGCTTAAGGGCTACGTAATAGAAAAGGATAGGATTTGGAGAGACGATATAGAAAAAATAAACAATTTCAAAGATAAACAATTCAGAAAAATCATCAGATATGCTTATGATGTGCCCATTTACAGAAAAAAGTACAGGGAAGCAGGCATCCGTCCGGATGATATAAAGGGCATAGGGGATATCAAAAAACTTCCATTCATAA
>JAYEJS010000121.1 GCA_034660695.1 Candidatus Thermoplasmatota archaeon
GCAATCTATGCTATACCCCAGTTAAATTTTGAGGAACTATTGAGATTGGGAGTCATATTTGAGTTAGAGGTAGGAATAGCAGTGGATTTAGTCCAACTTCAAGATTTGGACCCTTTTTTTAAGCTAAAAGTACTCAGAAAAGGCCTGCCTCTAATAAAAAATGATTTACACCACTATTTAGTAGCACAGACATATTCAGAATGTTTAGACTTCAATATTTCCCTTGAAAAGGCAAAAGGCTTAGTAAAAAAGTGATAACATGCTGGAAATTACAGTTCATAAAATAAGGGGAAAATGTCCTGTATATAAAGTGGGGGATAAAATCGTGATAGATGATCCAGAAATAGTTTTAGATAAAACAGATGAGTTATGCACTCATGCATTATCAACCCTGCTTCATTATGCCACAATATTAGAACATGACTGGTGTCCAGTGAAGTTAGGATTAACAACAGAGAAAGGTCCAGATAATGCATATATGCAATGTGTTGATCCTGGAAAGCCATATACAGAGGGAGGAACTGTAATATTTAGATGTAAGAAAATTTAGTTATAATCGTGAAGGTGTATTAATGGAACTGAGTTACGAGAAAGGTAATATAGCCATAAAAAATAAAGTAATTACTGCCTTAGACGAATTTGTCTTAGATTTCACAAAATTACTCGGAAAATATACAAAATATACGATTGTAAGTGGATATGTTGCAATTCTTTTTGGTAGAGCAAGGGGTACCGAAGATATTGATACACTTATAGAAAGCATTGATAAAAATTTTTTCACTTCTTTTTATCAGATGCTCATAAATAAGGGATATTATTTTTTAAATCCCGAAAATGCAGATGGATTGTACGAAATGCTTGAAGAAGGGTTGGGGATAAGAATTGCAAAGAAGGATACAATCATACCAAATATCGAATTAAAATTTGTAAAGGATGACTTTGATAGATATGCCGTGGATAACCGTATAAAAGTTACAATAGATGATAAACATATATTCATTTCCCCAATTGAACTGCAAATACCTTATAAACTATATCTCGGGAGTAACAAGGATATCGAAGATGCGGTATATCTCTGGGACATTTTTGAAGAAAAAATCGATTTGAATCTTCTAAAAAAGTTCATACATGAATTAAATGTGGATGGTGAAAAATATGGAATTAAAGTTTGATAAGAATAAAAATCTCCGAGAAAGATTGAATTTCATTCATTATTACGCTGAATGGGTTAAAAGGTCGCCAAACAGGGTATGGAGTAAACAACAAGCAATACTGATTGATAGTTTCATGCAAAATTCCAAAAACTTCAAGATATCACCGGCCGAATATCTGGAGATAGCGATACATAAGCAAAGAGAAAAAAGTGATTGAAGAAATATGAAAATCTGCAATGTGTAGATTCAGAAAAACCATACACAGAAGGAGGGGCAGTCATATTTAAATGCAGAAAGGCAATTCCTGACAAGTAAAAGGGGAAGTGAAAAAAATGGAAACTAAAAGTATATTAGTTACAGGAGGAGCAGGATTTATAGGAACCAATTTGGTGAATGAGCTAAAAAAAGAGGTCATGATGTGATTGCTGCAGATCTTTACAATACAGATAGGGAGAATTACATAAGAGCAGATGTGAGAAATTACAGGCAATTAGAGAGAATATTCGATAAACAAAAATTTGATTATGTATATCATTTGGCAGCTGAATATGGCCGTTGGAATGGAGAAGATTACTATGAAAATTTATGGGCAACTAATGTTATGGGCACTAAACACATGATCCGACTGCAAGAGAAGTTAAAATTTAGAATGATTTTCTTTTCTAGTGCAGAAGTGTATGGAGATTATGAAGGGATAATGTCTGAGGACGTAATGGTCAACAATCCAATAAAAGATACATATCAAATGAACGATTATGCAATAAGTAAGTGGGCTGGAGAATTAATGTGCATGAATTCTGCAAAAATGTTTGGAACGGAAACGGTCAGAGTAAGGCCAGTTAATTGCTACGGTCCCCATGAGCATTATACTCCCTACAGAGGATTCATTCCCAAATTTATATATCACGCGTTGTTTAGTAAGCCTTATGTTGTTTACAAAGGACATAAAAGAATAATTGATTATGTTGAGGATACGTGCAGAACTTTTGCCAATATTGTGGATAATTTTATTCCAGGGGAAGTCTACAATGTTGGTGGAAAGCAGGAATGGGAAAAAGATATTAAGGAATACTCGGATATTATTCTCAATGCATGTGAAAAAGATGATTCCTTGGTTATATATAAAGAGGCAGAGCCGTATACGACAAAAGTTAAAAAGATGGATTTCTCAAAATCTGTTAGGGATTTAAAACATGATCCAAAAGTTCCGCCTGAAGAAGGGATTAAAAAAACAGTGGAATGGATGAAGTGGTATTATAGGATATAACAACATATGTGCACCATATATTTATAAATTGTAAACAATTTGTTTACGCTTTGTAAACAAAAAGTTTATAAATTGTAAACAATTTAGATATAATATGATTTCATATCTATTTAAAAGCGAAGAAAGAATAAAACTACTGTACTACATATTTTATCGAAAGGATGTAACAGTAACCCAAGTTTCAAAAGAAACAGGTGTGAATAAAGGTCTTGTTTCTAGATACTTAAATAAATTAATTAACTTTGGACTAATCAAAAAGCAGAATAGAAAATATATAATTTTAGACAATGCAATAGTTAGAGCAATAAAATTATTTCTTAATTTAAATAAGATAAATATCAATTTTATAAAATATGACTGGGTTAGAGGAATAGGTCTTTTTGGAAGTTGGGCATCTGGGGAGAATGTATATGACAGCGATATCGACATATGGGTAAAAACAGATCACTACCCTTCAGAGTATGAACTTGCAAAGCTCCAAAAAAAACTTAAAGACATGGGTGGGGCAGAGGTGAATCTTCTTGTTCTGACGCCTCAGAAGATTAAAGAATTAAAAGAGAGAGACATTCCCTTTTATAATTCAATAATAAAGAATTATGTGATACTAATGGGTGAGTCTATTGAATAAGTTGGAAGAATGTTTTGGAAGGGATCTACTACGGTATGTTGAACCTTCAGGTGAAAAAGCACAAGAATCAATAAAATTAGCAAAAGAATGGTTAGAAGAATCTATTAAGAATTTCAATTCTGGGGCATATAGATCTGGCTTGTCTTCTGCATATTTAGCTATATTTCATTCTGCAAGGGCAATACTATTTAATGATGGTGTAAGAGAGAGAAGTCATTACTGTGTAGGCGTTTATCTTGAAAAGTATGTTGATAAAAAGATGCTTGAAGGGAAATGGGTTGAAATATTTGATAGGATTAGAAGCGCGCGCCATACTGATCAATATTCTTTTACTTTGCATATAACTGCTGAAGAGGTTGAAAATAGTATCGAAATTGCAAGAGATTTCATTACCAGAATGCAAAAATTGCTAGAGGAAATACATGGTAGAGGTGTTTAAAATGAAAGGAGTTTATTCTGAATATGAAGGAAAATTGTGGAGATATTGGAAAGGGAATGTAAATGATAAAAATAAAGGATCCAATTGAAAAAGGAGAATCTGAAACAGTAGAATTCAAACCATCTTTATCTCAAACCGATAAAATAATGGAGTGTGTTTCTGCATTTTCAAATACGAAAGGAGGAATAATAGTCATAGGCGTAACTGACAAAGGCGAAGTTGGCGGTGTGGATATTGGCAAAAAGACTATTGAAACTTTGGCAAATAGGATAAAACAGAATACAGATCCGGCAATTTACCCTTCCATTTCTGTTGAGAACGTAGAAGGTAAGGATATTATTGTCATCGAGGTCAAGAAAAGCAAAACAAAGCCAGTATTTGCCTTTGATAAAGTTTACAAAAGGGTAGGAAAAAGTAATCAGAGAGTTTCAAGTGATGAGATAAGAAAATTGGCACTGGAAGGAAAGAAGATTTACTGGGATGAAGAGATTTGCGAAGGAGCGAATTTAGAGGATATTGATGAAGATAAGGTGAGGTGGTTTTTAGAGGAGGCAAGGCATAAAAGAGGGTTGGATATAAACGAAAATAGTCCTGTTGAAGAGGCATTGTTGCGATTGAAATTGTTGAAAGCGGGAAAACCAACAAATGGTGCTGTTCTGTTGTTTGGCAAAGACCCGCAGCGAAGATTCATACAATCTGAAGTTAAGTGCATCAGGTTTAAAGGTGTTAGTGTTACAGGCGAGATGATAGATCTAAGAACTGTGGATGGTGATGTGTTTGACCAATTAATAGAAGCAGAGAAGTTCATCTTCAACAACATTGCTTTGTCTGCATGGATAGAAGAAGGGAAAATCCAGCGGCAGGAGCGGTGGGAGTATCCACCAAAAGCGATAAGAGAAGCACTTGCGAATGCAATAAGTCACAGGGACTACGAAACAACATCCAAGGTTCAGGTAAGGATATTTGATGATCGGATGGAGTTCTGGAATGCTGGTAGGTTGCCGGAAGGCTGGACTGTCGAGACGCTCAGGCAGGTGCATGAGTCCATACCAAGAAATCCAGCGATAGCAAAGCAGTTCTTCTGGGTCAGGTATATTGAAGAGGTTGGGACCGGAACAAACAAGATCATAGAGTGGTGTATTGATTGGGGACTGCCAGAGCCGGAATTTGAATTTACGGGAACAAGTTTGGTCGTGACTTTTAGAAAATCCCGGCTTACGGATGAATACTTAGAACAATTGGGTTTAAATGATAGGCAGAAGAGAGCTATAACGTATCTGAAAGAGCACGGAAAAATTGACAGAAAAACTTATTGCGATATTTGTGGTGTTGGAAAAACAGTTGCTCATGAAGAGTTAGCTGATATGGTAAATAAAGAACTTATAGATATGGTCGGTAAGGGGAGAGGAGTCCACTATATTTTGCGGATGAAACGGACGATTAGCGGACGATTAGGAAACGATTAGGAAACGATTGGATGGTGGTTACAATGGTGAAAAAAGGGCACATAGATTCGGGTGGTGTGCAGGAGGAGAGCTGCATTCTTAAGGTTCCATGCGTTACTTTAAGAGATAATACTGAAAGACCAGAAACTTTAGAAGTTGGC
>JAYEJS010000122.1 GCA_034660695.1 Candidatus Thermoplasmatota archaeon
TGTAGATCTTCTCGAAAAATTTAAAGCAAAGGTCTATGTGATGAAGGTTATTTTGACCAAGGAAGACTGTCGAAGGCTTGGTTTAGAGCCTGAGTAGAAAGCATTCATACTTTTTACACATAGTCGGGTTTATGAAAGGATTTAAATATACAATATGCAAGGAAAACAGTGATGACATCATAGGCCGGGATGTGTTCGGGTTCAAAGCGTTCACCGGACGGTATCCATTCAAGGGAAGCCTGTACCGGAGGCGTGTTAATATCTTCATGGAGGAACATACACCGGAAATAGATGAGATGGAAGATATAGAGGATCGATTAAGCGAGATACGCACGGCGTTACTGGCGTACCGGCTGCTAATGCCAGACCCACTAAAATTAAAACCTGAGGATTACACTACAGAGGTGAATGGCACAGCTTTCAAATTGAGAGGTGGAACACTCCAAGTTTTCAGGCCGATATTGAGAGCGGCAAAGCAGTTCAATATTCCAACGGATCCGATAGTGAAGTACGCCTATCAACAATATGTGAGATACAAGGAGGAAATGCTGGTCTCTGAGGAAGCAAGCGTAATATTTTACATTTACAAAAGCCAGCGAGCGGGAGTACACGAAATTCCATTAAGCGAAATTGCTCACCAATGCGAGATACTGGGCAAAAGCAGCAAGCCGTCGCCAACCAGGGTGGGCTATATGCTGAAGGGAATGGACCTGAAAACCGACAGAACCAGTGGAGGTACCGTTTTGCGAACCAGCAAAAAACAGAATGAAAAGAAGCTTGCGTATCTATACCAAAAATATGAGGTGGAATACGCAGAAATGGAGGAACAAGATGAGAATGGTGTATCTTATGAAACTTTGCCATAAAGGTTCACACGGTCTTTATATGAGGAAAAATGAACCTTATGCAACTTATGAACCTTTACTATATAGTTCTCTCATTAACTATACAAAACCTCGATTACGCCCACCAATACATATCCTGATAAGATTCACAAGATTCACACCCTTCATTTCGTCGGAGGCAAGAATTGCAAAACACATATTCAGTAAGAACCACAGAGTTCATTTCCAGAAAAAGGATAAAAATTTAATCCCACAGGTCGCAGGCGGCGCAGCTGGCAGTCTGTTGATTCCATCACACAAGATATCTGGTTGGTCGGTGAATGCAGGAGCCGAGCAGTCGGCCATATCCTCACGCAATATGCGAAAAAGCATGAAGCAGATAGCCAGGATGGTGATAACGATGCTTGAAAGCACGGCTTTTAAGCACTTTCACGGACAGGCTGGAAGAATTACATATGGTGGGGAGGAAAACGCTGTCAGCCCCACCGGAAGGAGGTTGAATTGCTACCCTTGAAACCAATCAAAGAAATCCTGAATCAGGAATGTAACTCCCACCAAATTAGTGTAGAAGCAGTTATTAAAACACGGGATTTTTTAGAGGAGATAACAACTAGATTGGCAAAAGAAGGCATAAAAGAGATGGATAAATATAACGAAGGCAGGAAAATCCAGGGGCTGAAGGAGATAAAGAGACTTCCGGCATGGGTTGTGGAGAAGGTAACTCACAACATTTTAAAACAAATTGACGATACAAACATAGGCTTCCGATCTGAAGAGGTTGTAAGTCTAGGTGGCTGTAAGATGTTAAAAGACAAAAAAGCCATCAAATCCGCAAAAGAAGACGACAGTAGAATGGAGGCATGTTATGAACTTTGAGCAGGCGCTACAGGAATACAGGAACTACATGATACGTGAAGGCTACAAACCTAAGACCATCAATCACTATACAAAAACCGTAAAAGACAATCTCCAAAACAAAGATCTAGACGAACTTCAACAGAAAGACCTCGATGGGATAAAATTGAGACTGACACAAAAATACCAGGTGCGAGGAAACCGAGTGAGATTCTCGGGAATCAACCTGTTCTGTAGGGCTGTACTACAACAACCAGACCTGCATCTTACGCTGCCTCGTCCAAAAACCAAAAACAAAGATGTGCTGACCCCAGAGCAGGTGAACAAGATACTCAGGGTTGCTAAGAAGGGCAGCAAACGTACCTACGCTATGATGTTGACCATGTACGACTGTGCACTACGCAAGGGGGAAATAATCAACCTAAACCTCACAGATGTGCATTACGAGGCAAATGAACTCTATATAAAGGATGCAAAGACCGGTGACGGGATAGTTACGATAAGTGACAGAGCATTGGAGGCAATAAGAAACTACGTTGAAGGAGAAAGAAATCCAGAAAAAGATGATGAAAAAGCTTTGTTTCTCAACAAATACGGTAGGAGAATAGGTGAAAAATTTGTTCGGTACTATGTTAAAAACTGTGCAGCAAAGGCAGGGATAACAAAAAGAGTTTATCCTCACATGTCCAGAGCAAGTTGTATAACACATCTGCTCAATTCCAGGGTAAACCCTGCTACTGTCCAGAACCATGCGAGACACAAGAATTTCGCGACAACTATGATCTATGACAGACCCACACAGCAGCAGATGCACATGGACATCAAAAAGATCTTCGATAACCATCCAGAAGACATTTCAGAGGGCACGAAGGCTGTTGATTCATCGGATAGAAGGCTGAAATTGGTGGATAAACTAATAGCTGGGGAAATAACTGAAGGAACATTCAATAATATTATTTCCGTGCTCAAGGAAAGCCCAAACTATAAAAATACTGGTAATATGTACGTCTAAAGGTCAGTTAACCTCGAGCTAACCAAGGTTATATGGCCATTATGGGCGGGTAACCTAGAGGCCAGGTGGCGGACTGCAGATCCGCATATGTGGGTTCAAATCCCATCCCGCCCTTCTAAACAAAAATAAAACGAAAGTATTTTATTAACATTATTCGTTAGTGGGTTAATTGTTATACGTGAAAAAATGCTAAAAAAAACGAATGTATGGACTGCAAGCATAAAATGGAACAGCATGAAGATAGATCTTCATCCACGCTGGAAAGCCATGATACCTATGTGGGCAATTCCTGCTCTTCTGTGTGAAATTTTGTGGAGAATGTCAGGAGGGAAGTTCTTTGGTATAGTGGTTGGTTTGTTCATTTCCTCTTTGAAAACGTTATTTGATTATGCTGTATTGGCTTATGATTACAGGACTGTGAGGGACATCAAACATAAAAAATTTTAGATACGTTTCTTTATCCAATCGAGAGATGCCGCTAGATATGAAAAATGAACGGCCCACACAAAAAACAAAATTCCTAAATTCCCAGCACTTTAGGGACTATGATATCAAATTTCTCAAATAATAATCTCTGCTCCTTGGTGATCTCGGGTATAAGCATCTCATCCTCGAACACTTTGACCTTAAGATTCCTGAGTAAAAGCAAAGCTTCCTCCACAGTAATCTTCTTCTCAAGATTTTTCTGCAAGAGCAAAAATACGCTTAGCGTTATGAATACCAGAAGGAGATAACCACGCATGCTTTCTTCCTTGTGTGTTCTCAAAGGAAGCAGATTCAAATCATCCTTTGAAAACTTGAACAGTTGTTCTGCGATTTGCCTGCTGTAGTAGAAAGGTATTGTGTTTTCTTCAGGTAAATCAATAGAAGAAAGAAGTATCATGATACCTTTTTTCTTCAACAGAAATGCCTTCTCATCAGTACTTTTATTTATTTCATCTAATTGCAAAATGAGTTTTGTTGTTTCCCTGCCTTTTCTTGCAGGATCAAGTACAATGTAAGCAAAAGCAGTTTTGCCAAATAAATCCACACCCTGCTTCTTTATAAATAACGCTCTTTTTCCATAGCGTACTGCATACTTTACGTCCTCCAAGTCTTTGATACCATTTACGAGTTTTTTGTACAGCTTTCTATTTGCAGGCAGCCTTACCATAAAAGGTATTTCTATTCCCTGCACCGCTTTTATATTATCCTCTGAGTAAAAGCCTGCATCAAATATTGAATACGTATCCTGTATCCCAAAGCTTTTCATCCTAACTTCCGTATTTTTAAGCACATAAATTTAGTTTTTCCAAAATCCCCTTCTGTTTCTTTGTAATTTCTGTAAGAATCGTATGTGCTTATATTGTAAACACATATCATTACATGTGGATTGCTATCGCCAGCATGAAAAAATGAAGAAGTTCTAAGGAGAAAAACAGGCATTTAGGAGAATCAGGCAGCAATTATCGATCATAACATGTGCTTAAAATGTGGGAAGTCAGGTTTCATCTCTTCGATAGTAGGTTTCAGACTACTGACATCGGGGATGCTTCCAGGGATGTACCTGAAAAACAAGGGCATAGAGCTTGCCTTGTCCACAACCAACATAAGATTTATCTGCTTGTCAATATCCTCATCGTGATAACCCCGCTGTGAGAATGGCATATGAATCTGATTCGGCATCGCAGTTATGTCCAATAACAGCCCATCTGATGAATGATGTATGAACGAGAGATAGTTTTTGAAAAACAAACGAAGTTTTTCCTCCAATCCAATCCCAACTATCAAATCACTGATTCTCTGAGAACTAAGGTTGGCTTTGCAAAGGTACTTTATCGCATTCCCATTCTGCCAGATCTCCGCTAATCTCATTGCTGATGGATGACATAATCTGTAGGAAATCAGGTTGAAAAGCATGTTTGCATTTTTCCCGAAAGAATCTTTCAATATCTTTATGAAACCTTTTTTCTCTAAGAACTCATGGAGGAGAAACGTGTCCCCAAAGTCGAGGATAAGCTCTTCCTTTAGGATTTTTTCCTTCAGCGTCTTCCGGTAAATCCCCTTCTCTTTATCGATGACAACACCAAGGTATTTTGTTTTATGTCTTGGTTGCTTGGCTTTTTTATCCCAGTAGCTCGTGAGTTCATATGCGTACTCTTTATTTCCAAATTTCTTAAGTGTTACGAACGTTATAGTCACCAATTAGTAACTGTGTATTAAAGGATTTCGGTATTTTGTTATGGAGAGAACACATACCTAGTGTCTCAACAACTTAGTTTTGGAACAACTTTATAAACTCCAAACACCATACTGCCCGTATGGTAGAAATAAAACTTAAAGAGGACGAAGAAAAGTTCCTCAAGAGCTTTGTGAAAAAGGGACG
>JAYEJS010000123.1 GCA_034660695.1 Candidatus Thermoplasmatota archaeon
TTTTCCTTCGTCTCCTAAGTACATGATGTAGTCATCCTCTCTGATATATTTATAATCCTCTGCGTATTCTATGAATGTAAATCCAGCGTTTACCGAATGTGCAAATTTCCTTATTTTGTTGTAAACATGTGGAGAATTTTCTATCCATTTACTTTCCTGCTTTATCAATCCCTCTTTTAAAATGAATATTGTGGGGACATTTAGACAACGGTGCAAATTTATTTTTCTTTTATATTTTGGAACAGTATAGTCCAAGTCATCTTTTTTTCCAATATACCATATGTTTACTTTTTCGGAGTTTGAGTCTATTTTGTATTCTTTTAAAATCTCCAGTATTCCATCTTCGCTAAGTCTTTTGTGGCTATCCTTTAATTTCTTTTCAATAAATCTTGTAATTAGATCAGCCATTGAAATGTATTCATTAACCATATCTCCTTTTAATACAACATTTATGTCGTGATACTGGTGTTGAAGTTCGTTCCATCCCTCTGTCAATTCGCCTTGAAAATGGTCAATAAATATATTGCAACCCTTTAGTTGGTATCCCTTTGATAATTTCCAAATACAAACATAAGGATAATATCCGCTCAAATCTTCAATAAATTGTAGAGTATTTTTTTCAACTACAGCACTACCTCCCTTTCCGTAGTACTTCACTTTTGGCATTATGGACGTATTAAAAGTTGAATAGAATATGTTTATTTCGAGACCATCTATCTCCAGAAATCCAGTAAATAATTTTTCAAGTGCATCCAAAAATTTATCTTCAAAAATTTTGCCAATATCGTATGATTTATAGACTGGTAAAATTCTTTCTATATCAGCATCTGATAACAACGAATCGATTAACCCATGGTACTTTTCTTTTATGTTATCTTCTGAATCTTCTGAAATTGTAACGGCAATTCCTAAACATCCTTTAAAAAAATTCTTTCCACCAACCTCAAATTTTTTTCCATCACTCGCAATAGTCTTTATTTTCATTATTATATGTATTTGGAATCGTTATTAAATAATTTCTACGACCCGCATTAGACAGCCGTCATTCACGCCCCGTATTTATTGACAGAACCCTACCCCTTTTCCCAAACTTTAAAAACAGAGGGGGATATTCTCCGATATGAAGAATCTGTCACCGACAGAAAAATACAAATTCAAGCGTAAACTGGAAGAGTTAGAGGGCATAAAAGGCCAGCATACAGAATTGATAACTCTATACATCCCTCCAGACAAACAAATTTCGGATGTTGTCGCACACTTAAGGGATGAATACTCGCAGTCATCCAACATAAAATCCAAGCAAACGAGAAAAAACGTTCTTTCAGCCATAGAATCCATCATGTCCCAGGTACGCTATTTTAAAACCCCCCCTTCCAACGGCGTAGTATTTTTTGTCGGTGAAGGAGCAAAAAGCGGCGGACAACCGAAAATGATGTCCCAAGTACTGGAACCACCGCTTCCAATTTCCATATACCTCTACAGATGCAATTCGCAGTTTTACCTCCAGCCCCTCAAGGATATGCTCGAAGAAAAAGACAGCTATGGCCTCCTTTTAATAGACAGGAGGGAATGCACAATCGGCTTTCTTTTCGGGAAAAGAATAGATATGGCAGCCTATCTGACATCACGTGTTCCGGGCAAGCACGGCAGGGGCGGGCAGTCGCAGCGCCGATTTGAAAGATTGACAGAAATTGCCGCTCATGAGTGGTTTGTCAAGGCAGGGGAAAAGGCGTCCGAACTGTTTCTGGAAAAAGAAAATTTGAAAGGCGTGCTGGTCGGCGGTCCCGGCCCTACCAAGAGGGCGTTTCTCAACAAAAATTATCTAGACTACAGGATAGCCGATAAAATAATTGGCGTGTATGATACCGGCTACACCGATGAATACGGACTGAAAGAACTCATCAATAATGCTGCTGATGACCTAGAAGAGATGGACATAATTAAAGAAAAAAAAATCATGAACAGATTTATGAATGAAATAAGAAGTGACAGCGGGCTTGCGATATATGGTGAAGAAGAGGTCAGGAAAGCACTTATGATAGGGGCCGTGGATACGCTCATTTTGTCTGATGCGCTGAGAAAGTACAGGGTGACAATCTCCTGCCAGTCCTGCGGTTACACGGGCAATATGGTTGTAGACGATCTGAATAACGTGAAATGCCCGAAATGCAGTTCCCTTACCAATATAGAAAAAGAAAAAGATATACTGGAAGAATATTCAGAGATAGCAGAGCAGTCATCTACTGACGCACAGATTATATCGAGAGAGACAGAGGAGGGAAACATCCTCATGAAAGCATTTGGCGGAGTGGCAGGGATTTTGCGTTATAAAATAGAATAGGAATTCTGTCGATATGCATTTCAGATAAGATGCTTAGGGATATCCGCCAATTTTCAAACTCGGGTCACCTATAATGCACCATTCTTCTACTGTCTTACAGTCTATCTGAGTATCTGATTCTGGCTCATCGTTCCAACCGATTGGAAATTTGTTCAGATAGTTCTGTATAGCCGTACCCCAACAATTGCCAAGTGTATGTTTTCCTTCCACACCATATGAATAAAAAAATTGTCCTTCAATGTAGCCCCCAAAACGTTCGATGGTATCTGGAATGCTATTGTTGTCCTCATCACCAACAGCCCCGTAACCAAGTCCTGTATATCCAATGGTTGCTATTGCCCCGCCTCCATTTATCCTTGTAAGGTGCCAGCTCCAACATTCAAAAGTCGGCTGATATGTCCATTCGTTTTTGGAAAAGTCAAAGAAGCTTATATTGAACTCACTGTTATGACAGCCGCCAACACTTACAATCGGGAGTTTATTCCCATTCTTCAGAAGATCCATGTTGTATGTCATCAAACCGTTAATCCATGTTCCATTATCCCCTACGGGATGGGTTGCCCATGCGGTTGGGCTCCCATGACCGTCAAATGCAACAAATCCAAAGCCTTCATTCATGGTTTTTATCACATTCATCCAGGCAAATCTGGCAGCAAGTTTTCCGGATTTCCCTCCCATAAGGCTTTTATCAGACGCATAAAGTTTTGTTGCCGTGAATTGAGATGGCATGTAACTGAATTCGTGTGTTGTTGAATATTCTCCGTCATATACGCCGGCAGGATCCCCAGGGAATGTATCTCCCCCAATCAGAAGCATTTTATTAAACCATGATGGATCCGCTCGCGACCCTTCGTAAGTCATTATTTTGTCAATCATGGTCTTCGCTTCCTCTTCATTTCTTGCCGGCAATCTGCCCACGTAAACATCTGGATAGAGATCACGGATGTCTGTATCTGTTTCGGTCCACTCGGCGAATTTTCCATTGCCATTTGTATCCCATGAAGAAAGGTTTCCGTTTGCATCATAAATATCGGCGAAATAGAGATCGCTGAGATAGCCATTTTCCCCCCAGCTGCCTGGCAAATAATCCTTCAGGGCAGAATATCTAACTGGCACCCACCATAGGCTGTCGTCAACTTTATTTGGTCCGTCAAAACCCCAGTTCCCTGTCCACATTGATCTTTTTCCCCCGACGAACAGAACATATTTTATTCCCCATTGTTCAATGCTGTCTTTAATAAAATATTTTATCTTCTCCGCCCCATCTCTACCCTGATAATGTGATACAATATCCTCCACACTTTTCATTACCGTCTTCATTCCATGGTCATTCTTGAAATCCACAAGTGGTTGAAGGATGCTCTCAAAAGCCTGCGGTGCAACGACTACAAGATCATACAAATTTAAGTTTTCATTAACAACGGGATAACTCGGCTCTTCGTATATCACCTTAAATTGCATCTCGTTGACATATTCAATTTGATTTTTTGCAGGGTAATATCGCACGGGGTAAACATTGAGCACTAAAAAAGTTACGTGTTTTCCATCAGCAAGCCCCCCCCAAGGGCATAGCGGTACCATGTCTGTGGGTAAGGGGCATCACTTGCATATAGCTCCTTATCAGGCGTGCAGCTTATTTTTTGAGGTTTCATATTCAATGCTACAGGTTTATACGCCGGCTGGATTTGTTTCGATATGGCCATTTTTGCTGGATGCGGTGGAACCGTCTCCACATGCACAATTCGTGTACCTAAAGGAAATGTAAGCACATTCGATTGAACGGGCAAAACAGGCTTACCACCCTCTGAAGAGCAGGATAACCCACATGCTTTTATAGTGGCATAATTTCCACCATACTCAATAACGGGTGATGAAAAAGCCAGTGAAATATCCATCTCTTTTTTTTCTTTTACAGAATGAATTTGGTATTCATACCCGCTGTTTAATTTCTCTTTGTTATATCCTGCTACTCCAAAACTTACAAATAGCAGCATTGCTACTACAAGCATGCTTCCAATTTTTGTTTTCTTCATATTTTTGCCTCCAAGGTATATAACAAATTATAGATTATAAATGTTGCTGGCTTTGAAAGACTTACTTCAATATTTTTCCAGTTTCCATATACCATAGGTACAAATCCAGTTTTGAGAGAGTTATCCCCAGTTTATCGGCTACCTCTTCCAGCTTTTTTTCTATCCCGATATACTCCCTTTTATTCAGTATCTTCGGTACCTCCTCCATCAGCTTGTATCTTTTCATTACTCTTAGAATATGTCTGTCGAGGATGGCCAAATTTTTATATCCTATATTTCTCAAAAAATGGCTCGCCTCCTTATAGCCAAATCCTTTTATGTTTTCCACAAACCATTCTCTTGCCATCCTTCCATCTGAAAAATTTTTCAAAATTTTATCTATATCTCTGTACCCCCTATTATAACAGATATACTCTGCTCTGTTTGGGAACCTGTAGCCATACTTTTTCAGACGTGCCCTCAATTCTTCTTTATTTGATGTATGAAATGCATTTTGCAAATTTTTCTGCAGTTTTATACACATCCCGGCTGAGGAGTTTGCTGTCAAAACGCAAAAGCATAATTCTCCAAATTTGTCATTTACTTTTCCAAACCCATCGATTCTTTTGTCAACTACTTCCTTTATGGGAGTATGCATTAAAACTTTAAGTCTGGCCAGAAGTCCCTCTACGTCCTGCATACC
>JAYEJS010000124.1 GCA_034660695.1 Candidatus Thermoplasmatota archaeon
CATTACCACAGGTGCGAAGGGAGATGCTGCGTATCTATGTCAGGAGAGTACTCGAACGCAGACTAAAGATTACTCCAGAAGAAGCAGATGCTGTTCTAAAGGATATACCGTTTCTTATTCCGGATTAAATATCCAAATGCTGGATTATTATACTCCACGCTAAAATGGGAGAGTGATTCATAGGTAAAATGCTGTCGTTTTACAGGAATTTATGACCTACATGTAAAAAATAGTTTCATTTGATGATTTTTGGTCAACCATATTAATGAATTGTATATGCTCTGGATAACAAACTGAAATATACTGCTCAATTTCCAGAGAAATGGTCATCAACTAACAAAGTAGCATTAACTGCATAGCTGTCATCACTTTCCTCTCCACCAAATGTTTTATTCCATTCCTCATTGCCATAAGCATCTGTCTTTATTAGCCAGATATCGGATTTACCGGCACCATACGAGTAAGTATACCCAGCAAGAATGTATCCTCCATCAGAGGTCTGTTCTACGGATAAGCAAGAATCAGTTTCTCTTCCTCCAAAGGTTTTCATCCATTTTTCTCCATCACCCGAGATATGAAGAAGATTTTTCACATTCATACTTTTTACTGATGACCCTGCAGCGGGCAAAATAAAAAGCATAGCAATCATCAAACAAAATAAACTTTTTTTCCATATCACTTTTCTCATACTTTTTTGCCTCCGCACTACTAAATTGGCCAGTAATTTATAAAATTATTTGTCTATGACTTTGCCAAGTTATGAATGGCAATGCTAATGTTTCTCAAACAATTTTTCCAATTTTTTGATATCGTAAGTGTTTATCACATCCTTTTTTTCTGCCCATCCCCTTCTGGCAACTGCAACCCCAAGATCTATGTAATGGAGATTACTCCGGTTATGTGCGTCAGTTCCTATTGACAATTTCACTCCCCTTTCAACCGCCTTTTTCGAATGTATATCGCTAAGATCCAGTCTGGTTGGCTGAGCATTTATCTCCATTACAACATCATTTTCTTTGGCTGCATCAAGCATTTTTTCCAAATCAAGTTTTATTTCTTCTCTCTTTTGAATCATACGCCCCGTTGGATGGGCTATTATGTTGACAACATCATTTTCTATTGCATTTATCAACCGGGCAGTCATTTCCCCTTCGAGCATTCTAAAGCTGGAATGAATACCTGCTACAACAACATCAACATCTTTCAATATACTTTTATCCATATCGAGATTGCCATCTTTCATAATATTTACTTCCACCCCGTAAAGCACATGGATGCCGTCATTTTTCTCATTTATTTTTTCAACATCCTTCATCTGCTCTCTAATTTTATTTTCATCCATCCCTCCAGCTATCTTCAGCGTTCCCACATGATCAGTTATGGCAATAAATTCATGCCCTATTTTTCTCGCTTCATCCACCATCTCTTCTATTGTATTTGCCCCATCGCTCCATTTTGTATGCATCTGTAAATCGCCTTTTATGTCCTTGTAATCAATAAGATTAGGAAGATTTCCCCTCATTGCAGCTTCCACTTCCCCCCTGTTTTCCCTTAACTCGGGGGGTATGTAATCTATTCCAAGCGCTCTGTATATCTCCTCCTCAGTTGCTCCTGCGATTCTCCTCTGTTTATCAAAAAGCCCGTATTCATTTAATTTATAACCCTTTTTGACTGCAATTTTTCTCACTTCTATATTGTGCTCCTTGCTCCCAGTAAAATACTGCAGGGCCGAACCGAAACTTTCCTTCTCGACAATCCTCAAGTCCACCTGTACACCACTTTCAAGGCGGACGGAAGATTTTGTCTCGCCTTTAGCAATCACCGTTTCCACATTTTTCATACCTGTAAAAAAATCCATTATTTTTACGGGTTGGGAAGAAACTGCCAGTATATCTACATCCCCTATCGTCTCCTTCATCCTTCTTATAGAACCGGCGATACTTATTTTATCAACTTTTTCTTCAAGCAATTCTTTTATTGCTGTTGCTTCGGGAAGAATAAAGCCCAATAAACCCCTTTTCCCTTTTCCTCTTGCAAATTCTATATTTTTAAGTAATTTTTCTTCCGTTTTTTCTCCCATCCCTTTTATATTTCGTATTTTTCCGTCTCTTAGGGCCTTCTCAAGTTCATCCAAATTTTTTATTCCCAACTCCTTGTATAAATTTTTTATTGTTTTCGGCCCCATGCCTTCAACAGAGGACAATCCATCTATGTCAACAGGTATTTCCTCCTTCAATTTCTCATAATATTTTAATGAGCCCGTCTCCAGTAACTCTCTTATTTTCTCAGCTATATTTTTCCCAACGCCAGGTATTTTTTCCAACTCCCCCCTTTTATATATTTTCTCTATGTCCTCCGGCAGAGACTCTATATTCTGTGCCGCCTTCCTATATGCACGTGGCTTGAACTGCACATCCTTTATTTCCAGGAAGTTTGCTATCTTGTATAATATTTCCGCTATCTCCTTATTTTTCATGGCCTACCTACCATTGGATTCTGAAAATTTCATCATAACCACATCTCGGACATGGATATCGTTTATCCCTCATATATCCGCATTTAGGACATCTCTCCATATATATTCAACAAAATCTTTATTATATGATTTTTGGTTTAGGAGGAAGATGGGAAATATTTTCGTAATACAAAAACACTACTCGTCTCACTTTCATTATGACCTGCGGCTTGAAATGCACGGCACTCTGAAAAGCTGGGCCATTCCCAAAGGGCTGCCGGAAAAAATAGGAATAAAAAGGCTTGCAATGGAAACAGAAAACCACGAAATGAGTTATGCAACTTTTGAAGGCGAAATTCCTGAAGGGACATATGGCGCGGGTATGATAAAAATATGGGATTCTGGTGTGTACGAAATGGAAGAATACGAGAAAGACAAAATTGTTTTTCGATTGAAAGGGAAAAAAATTCAGGGAGAATACTGCATGGAAAAGATAAGAGAGAAGAGATGGCTGATTTTTAGGCGATAAAATGGACATTGTTGATATATTGAGAAAGGAATATCCGGACATAAAAAGAACCGCACTCAATCACTCTAACCCCCTTGAATTGCTTGTGGCGACCATACTTTCCGCCCAGACAATGGATAAGAGGGTGAATATAGTTACGGAGAATTTATTTTCAAAATTTAAGAATGCAAATGATTATGCCACTGCCGACATTGATGAACTTCGCGAGGCGATAAAAAGCGTGAATTTTTACAGGAATAAAGCCCGATATATCAAAGAATCCTGCATCCTTGTGGTAAAAAAATACGGAGGAAAAATCCCTGATTCCATGGAAAAACTTGTGGAATTGCCGGGTGTTAACAGAAAAACGGCAAATGTTGTTCTTTCAAATGCATTTGGAAAAAATGAAGGCGTTACAGTGGACACACATGTAATGCGGCTGTCACAGAGATTGGGGCTCACGGGGGAAAAGAGAAGGGAAAAAATCGAGAGGGATTTGATGAACAGCTTTCAAAAGGAGAAATGGTTTGATCTGTCCAATCTTCTGATAGCCCATGGAAGAAGAATCTGCAGGGCAAGGAATCCGTTATGCGAGAAATGCGTTTTGAGGGAAAAATGTGATTATCACAAACATAATGCCGGACAAGGATAATTTTACAAAAGAAGCTTGATAACATCTACCACAAGCTCAACTTCCAAGATAAAACGCAGAAGCAGAAGGCACTAAATTGATAATATTCACATCTATTTTATCTACTGCCGCTGCTCCTGCATTTCCATAGTATGCCCCTGCAGTTATTACACCCGGTAACCCAACCCCAAATCTCCTGCATTTCCATTCGTAAGGAGGATTGTATACCACTGCACGTGGCTCGTACTCATAAACATTATAGCCAGTGAAATAAAATCCCACCCTATCTATTTTAGCTGAATCATTTGAGTCAACAACTACAGTAACTCCCCTTATTGCCATTGTTTTGTCGTATGGCATTATTTCTCTATCAAATATATAGAGATAATTTTCTTTTGGTCTAACTATTTTTATTTCTGGGGGGAAATAATCTTCGCATTTTATAAGCCAAGCCACTATCCTGTGTTCTGAAAAAAACTTTGTTTCTGTATCTCCAGCCATCACATAGCTACCATTTAATATCGCCACCGAAAATACTCCATCTGCTCCCATTCCTCCAAAACTTTTATTCCATATTTCATTTCCATTAGCGTCTACTTTCAAAAGCCATGCATCAAAGTCTCCGACGCTATATGTATGTGTGCCTCCAGCCAGGATATATCCCTCTTCTGTTTTTTTGAAATCATATACATGATCGCTGTCTTGTCCACCATATTTTTCGCTCCATATCTCATTTCCATCCTTATCCACTTTAATGAGATATGCATCACCCCACTCTGTGGGAGTAGACAAAGTATAACCAGCGATCATATATCCATCATCTATTCCAATTACATAAGCATTGTATTCAAAATCCCACCATCCATACGTTTTGTTCCATACCTCATTTCCGTCCTTATCTATTTTGACAAGTCAGGTATCCCACCCTCCATAAGTTGTATAGGAATAAGTTATTCCTGAAATTAAATACCCATCCTCTATTTCTATTATGTCATCTCCAAACTCTGTTTTATTTCCTCCAAGAACCTTATACCACTGTAACTCCCCTTTTCCATCTGTTTTTACTACCAATATATCTGGATCACCTAGGGTATTGAATGAATATGTATATCCTACTATTGCATATCCCCCATCATTGGTTTGTATAATTTTTTCTGCAATATCATCCCCCTTTCCTCCAAAACTTTTATTCCATATTTCATTTCCATTTCGGTCTGTCTTTATTAACCAGAAATCATAATCCATCTCACTCCAATGTTGTGTACTTCCCACAATCATATATCCCTCTTTCAATTCAATTACACTATACGCCTCATCATTTCCCATTCCTCCAAAACTTTTATTCCATATTTCATTTCCATTAGCATCTACTTTCAAAAGCCAAGCATCCCATGTATCTCCTGATAGTGGTGCGGTAACCCCAACAACGATGAATCCTCCATTACCT
>JAYEJS010000125.1 GCA_034660695.1 Candidatus Thermoplasmatota archaeon
AGAAGGTAAATAAAAAAGTGGGAAGGCGTATTCAAAATTTTGTTGAATCCTGCAGATCATTTCTCAAATCATTTTTCCGGTCTGCTTATGGCTTTTTTCATTTTTTGACTACTTTTTCAAAGCATTCAATACTGAAAAAAACCTCAATGCTTGTATGCAAAACAAGGGTTTAAGTTGAAAGTTTCTATTTTTATGCTTCTCTATAACTTTGCAACGCTGACTATTTTGTCCCCTTTATTCAAGTTCATCAACCTTACACCCATCGTATTTCTACCCTGCCTTCTGATGTCCTTCACGGGGATGCGCACCATCATTCCCTGCCTGCTTGAAAGAACTATTTCATCATCATCGCGGACTTCCATTATAGAAACAACCTTCCCATTCCTTTCATTCGTAATTATTGTTCTTACGCCTCTTGCTCCTCTCTTCGTAAGCCTGTATGAATCCAGCGGAGTTCTCTTTCCATATCCATTTTCTGTTACAGTGAGAATGTCGTTGCCCTGTGCAACTTCCATATCCACCACCCTATCGCCACCTCTCAACCTCATGCCTATGACACCCACCGCAACCCTTCCCATGGAGCGCACATCCTTATCATCAAAAACACATGCACTACCATTTGCCGAGGAAATGATTACCTTTCCTTCATACAAAAGTTTGACTTTAATAAGCTCGTCCCCCTCCTTCAGGTTTATCGCCCTTATACCACTGAAACGTATATTTTTGTATAAAGCAAGTGATGTTTTCTTAATCAGCCCTTTTCTTGTGGAAAAGACAAGCGTGCCCTTGGAAAAATCTTTTACTGAAAGTATTGCCCTGATATCTCCCTCTATCGGAACGATGTTTACAATGGCCCTTCCCATGGAATGCCTGCTTCCCTGGGGAATACGGTATCCTTTCACCGCATAAACCTTTCCATCTCCGGAAAAGATGAGTATATAATCATGTGTAGAAGATGCCAACACATAGCTTATCGTATCGTTTTCCTTCATCTTCATGCCAACAAGTCCTTTGCCCCCTCTCCTTTGAGCCCTGTACTCGTCCAGCGACAAACGTTTGACGTATCCCTGGCTGGTCACTAGAATGACTACTTCCTCTTCAGGTATCAAATCTTCTATATCCATTTCGATTTCGGCGTCGACTATTTCCGTTCTTCTCTCATCCCCGTAAACCCTTTTCAATTCAAGCAACTCCTCTTTTATTATGCTGTCTATCTCCCCTGGCTTTGATAATATCCTGTCAAGCCTTTCAATTTCCTGTTCTTTCTCTTTTCTTTCTTTCTGAAGACTTTCCACTTCCATTGATGTAAGCGACTGAAGACGCATGGAAAGAATTTCTTTTACCTGAACTTCGGAGAATGAAAATTTTTGCATTAAATTTACGGCCGCTTGTTTGGCATCAGATGACTTCCTTATTGTGCTTATTACATTATCTATGGCATTCAACGCCGTTATCAACCCGTCGATAATGTGCTTTCTTTCCCTGGCTTTTCTCAAGTCATATGTGCTCCTCTTTTTTATTATATCCCTTCTATGCCGGATATATTCAAAAAGCAGATCTTTGAGCGTTAATAAACGTGGCTGCCCGTCAACAAGAGCTATATTCGAAATGCCGAAGGTGCTTTCAAGTTCTGTATGTTTGAAAAGCTGATTTCTCACGACTTCTGGAACAGCATCTTTTTTGAGTTTAACCACGATGCGTATACCCTTCCTATCAGATTCATCCCTGAGGTCTGCTATTCCGTGTATTACGCCTTTCCTCACAAGTTCCGCTATCCTTTTCAGGAGAGAAGATTTGTTGGTCTGATAAGGAATCTCGGTTACCATCAGGTTTTCGCCCTCAAAATGAGTTTTTGCCCTGACTTTCAATATTCCCTTTCCAGTAGAATACGCATCAAATATTCCTCTCCTGCCGTATATTATTCCCCCGGTAGGAAAGTCAGGCCCTTTGATGTAGTTTATTAAATCCTTTACTTTCATCTCGGGATTGTCTGTAAACGCAACAATTGCATCAACAATTTCCACGAGGTTATGGGGCGGCATATTCGTCGCCATGCCCACTGCTATGCCGGATGAACCATTCACTAGTAAATTTGGTATCACCGCCGGTAAGATAACTGGTTCCTTCAGCGTCCCATCAAAATTGTCCCTCCAGCCAACGGTCTCTTTTTCTATATCTCTGAGCATTTCAGTACTTATTTTGCTGGTCCTTATCTCAGTGTAACGCATCGCTGCCGGTGAATCACCATCTATTGAGCCGAAATTTCCCTGACCATCTATAAGACAATATCGCAAAGAAAAGGGCTGAGCCATTCTAACCATGGCATCGTATATGGCAGCATCCCCATGAGGATGATATTTACCAAGCACTTCTCCGACTGCCCTTGCTGACTTCCTATGAGGTTTGTTGTACTTCAGCCCCATATCATTTAATGCATATAAGATTCTTCGATGAACCGGCTTGAGCCCGTCCCTAACATCCGGCAAAGCCCGCCCAACGATAACACTCATTGAATAGTCCATATAGGATGTTTTCATTTCCTTCTCTATGGGCAAATGCAAAATTTTCGTTTCTTCAGATGTCAAGGTTCATCACCTCCTTCGCGTGTGTTCTTATGAAGTCCCTCCTCGGTTCAACGTCTTCTCCCATCAAAATTGTAAAAAGTTCGTCTGCCATTATGGCATCATCTACCGTAACCCTTTTCAGTATCCTCTTTTCGGGATTCATGGTTGTTTCCCAAAGCTGTTCTGGATTCATTTCTCCGAGACCCTTATATCGCTGAATGGAAGAATTTTCTGTTGCAAGTTTCTCCCTTTCCTCATCGGAATAGGCATATACTACGCTCTTTCCCTTCTTTATACGGTATAGAGGAGGCTGTGCAACGTAAACGAATCCAGCATCTATAAGGGGGCGCATGTATCTGAAAAAAAACGTCAGCATGAGTGTTCGTATGTGAGCCCCGTCCACATCAGCATCTGTCATTATCACGATTTTGTGATAATTCGCCTTGCTTATATCAAATTCATCCCCCACGCCTGTGCCAATGGTGGAAATAATCGCCTTTATCTCGTTATTTTCCAGCACCTTGTCAAACCGTGCTTTCTCAACATTGAGTATTTTCCCTTTCAGCGGCAGGATAGCCTGAAATTCCCTTGCCCTTCCCTGCTTTGCAGAGCCACCTGCGGAGTCACCCTCAACAAGAAAGAGTTCACATTCGGCCGGATTGGTGGAGGAACAGTCGGCGAGTTTACCCGGCAGCGACGATGATTCAAGGTAACTTTTTTTCCTTGTCAATTCCCTGGCCTTTCTCGCCGCCTCACGAGCCCTCGATGCCTCCAGCGCTTTTTCTATTACTATTTTTGCAATGGAAGGGTTTTCTTCCAGAAACATCGAGAGTTTTTCATTTACAATCGCTTCAACTATCCCCTTTATTTCGGAATTCCCCAGCCTTGTTTTGGTCTGCCCCTCGAACTGTGGGTCGGGCACCTTGCACGATATTATCGCGGTGATGCTCTCCCTCACATCTTCCCCGCTCAAGCTGTGAGTATTGTTATCTTTGAAAATATTTCTCCTCGCATAATCATTTAATGTTCTCGTTAGAGCCGATTTGAGGCCCGAAAGATGTGTACCGCCTTCGTGGGTGTTGATATTATTGACAAAGGAAAAGACTTTCTCGGTATAACTTTCCGTGTACTGTATCGCCACTTCGACGGCAACGTTCTCTTTCTCTCCTTCTATATATATAACCTCCTCGTGAAGGGGTTTTTTATTTCTGTTTATGTGACGCACGAGTTCTGCGATTCCACCGCTATATTGAAAAATATCCTTTTCATCGCTTTTCTCATCAAAAAACTCTATCTTCAGATTTTTATTCAAAAATGCTATTTCCTGAAGTCTTTTTTTCAGATCGGCACTGTCCACTTCCATTCCTTTGAATATCTGACGATCTGGTAGAAAAGTCACTTTAGTTCCAGTTGTTTCTGCCGTGCCAATTTCTTTGAGGGGAGTTACGGGGTTTCCTCTTTCATACTTCTGAAAATGCCTCTTTCCATTTCTTCTTATTTCGACTTCAAACCGTTCCGAAAGAGCATTTACAACGGACACACCCACCCCATGCAATCCACCCGATACTTTATATGCGCTCTTATCGAACTTACCGCCTGCATGAAGTTTAGTCATCACCACCTCAACACCCGGCCTTCCGTATTCCTTGTGAATTTCTACGGGTATGCCCCTGCCGTTATCATCCACGGTAACGCTTCCATCCCGGTTTATGGTGACCGCTATCCTGGTACAATACCCAGAGAGTGATTCATCAACAGAATTGTCTATGACTTCTTCTACCATATGATGGAGTCCCCTCTCATCTGTAGAGCCTATATACATGGCGGGCCTTATTCTCACTCCCTCCAGGCCCTCCAGTACTTTGATTTTGTCTATTCCATAATCGTCAGTCATCTACCCTCCAGAACAGTAACGGCAATTATATAACTTGTTTATTTATATTATACATGGACTGACTCATTTACTGAACAGTCCGCCTTTCTCTTCAACATGTTCCATTTTCTTCCAGCAATCCTCACAATAAAGTTTGCTGCAGAGAGGACATTCATATACCATGCCCTTATATGAAGGATCGAGCATGTTGCACCCACACGAACTGCACGACGCTTCTTCCTTGTATTTCTCCCTGCAAAGGCCGCAGACCTGAATATCTGGAGTGAGAATGTTCCTTATTTTCTCTTTTTTGATATCCTCTTCCTGCATTTTTATCACTCAATTTGTAAAAGCACAGCACATATAAACGTTTTCTTTTGAAAGACTATGTGTAAAAAGTATGAATGCTTTCTACTCAGGCTCTAAACCAAGCCTTCGACAGTCTTCCTTGGTCAAAATAACCTTCATCACATAGACCTTTGCTTTAAATTTTTCGAGAAGATCT
>JAYEJS010000126.1 GCA_034660695.1 Candidatus Thermoplasmatota archaeon
TGGCTTTGCGAATTTTTTGTCCAAATTCATAGAGTGTCATCTCATCCCACTCCAAGAGATAAGACATTGCTCTTTATAAAAAATGTCGAAATTTTTCAGGAAAAATTCCTATTCGTAGAGACTATGCCATCAGTAATTTTTATATAGAACAATTTTTATACAATTCTTTATTATGGGCGCAACTAAGAAGGGGGAAACCAAAACGGGCAAAGCAAAGACTGCCAGAAAAGGTCCCTCGAAGAAAAAAATTGCGGAACTTGAAAAAGCGCTGGGCGAGGAAGAAGAAAAAATACTTCGTCTCCTTGCAGATTTTGACAATTGCAGGAAGAGAATGGAGAAAGAAACAGCCTATGCGGCATCTCGTGAAAAAGAAAGGTTGCTGCTCAAGTTTATTGACATATACGAAAATCTTCAGTCGGCATATGATACCATAAAGGATGACGGGCTCGGCATCGTTCTGAAGCAATTCAAGAGAGTGCTGGAAGGGGAAGGCGTGAAGGAGATAGATTCAGTAGGTAAAAAATTTGACTATAAGTTTCATCATGCGATAGCGACTGAGGAAAGTATTGAATATGAAGACGGGATTATCATGAAAGAAGTCAGGAAGGGCTATGCTATGAATGACAAGGTAATAAAACCGGCATATGTTGTGGTTTCAAAAGGTGATAAAGATGGCAAAAGTAGTGGGAATTGATTTAGGAACCATTAATTCGGAAGTGGCAATAATTGAAGGTGGAAAACCCGTGTTAATCAAAAGTGCTGAGGGAGACCCATATTTCCCATCAGTGGTAGCGTTTACCAAAGAAGGAGAAATGCTTGTCGGAGAGACTGCAAAGCGTCAGGCGATAACAAATCCCGAAGGCACTGTACACAGAATAAAAAGAAAGATGGGGTCAAACGAAAAAATAAAGATAAGGGGAAAAGAATACACACCGGAACAGATATCTGCCTTTATTCTCCAGAAAATAAAGAGAGATGCAGAGGAATACATAGGGGATAAAATAAAGGAGGCCGTCATAACCGTCCCGGCATACTTCGACGATGACCAGCGTCAGGCAACAAAGGATGCGGGCAAAATAGCAGGATTTGAAGTTAAGCGTATTCTGAATGAGCCCACTGCTGCTGCCCTTGCATATGGGCTGGAAAAAGAGGGAGAGCATAAAATTGCGGTATACGATCTTGGTGGAGGGACGTTCGATATCACCATTATGGATGTAGGCGACGGGGTTTTTGAAGTTCTGTCGACAAACGGGGATACCCATCTGGGCGGGACAGACATGGACAGGGCACTTGTTGATTACATCGCTGACAAATTCAAGACAGAACAGGGAATTGATCCGAGAGAGGATGAAAAGGCCCTCCAGCGATTGATGGAGGCTGCGGAAAAGGCAAAAATTGAACTCTCTTCGACCATGCAGACCTCGATAGATTTGCCCTACATAACGGTCGTGAATAACGAACCTCAGCACCTGCAGGAAACCATAACCAGGGCGAAATTTGAGAAACTGATAGAGCCCATCGTGAAGAAGACGATCAAACCCTGCGAGCAGGCACTTAAAGATGCAAAGCTAACGCCCGATGACATTGATCACGTCGTGCTCGTCGGCGGGACAACCCGCGTGCCATATGTAAGGCAGGTCGTGGAGAAAATTTTTAAAAAGAAGGCCGAGAGAGGGATAGACCCGATGGAATGTGTCGCCTTTGGTGCGGCAATTCAGGCAGGCATAATGAGCGGGGAAGTGAAAGAAGATATTGTTCTGCTGGATGTTACTCCTCTAACGTTAGGTATCGAAACGCTTGGCAACATTGCCACACCGCTTATAGAAAGAAATACGACCGTTCCAACAAAAAGGAACAGAATTTTTACTACTGCAGCCGATAATCAAACGAGTGTTGAAATAAATGTTCTTCAGGGAGAGAGGCCCATGGCAAGCAACAATAAAAGCCTGGGAAAGTTCACCCTAGCGGGCATTCCTCCAGCACCTAGGGGTATACCCCAAATTGAGGTAACATTTGATATAGATGCAAACGGCATTCTGCATGTATCCGCAAAAGATAAAGCGACAGGAAAAGAACAATCAATAACCATAACAGGCTCAACGAAATTGAGCGATGAAGAAATAGAGAGGATGCGTAAGGAAGCGGAGGAACATGCGGAAGAAGATAAAAAGAAAAAGGAAATTGTGGAAACAAGAAATAATGCGGAAACCCTTGTATACACAACAGAGAAGACACTTGAGGAATTGAAAGATAAAGTTTCCAGCGATAAGAAAGAAAATGTGGAAAAGGCGATTAAGGAATTGAAGGAAGCACTTTCAAAGGATGACATCGATGACATAAAGAAAAAGACCGAGGAACTTTCCAAGGCAGCCCAGGAGATAGCAGTAGAAGCATATCAAAAGGTTGGAAAGGAAAAAAAAGCGGAAAGCAGGAAGGGAGGGACATCCAATGAATCAGTTGACACGGACTATGAAGTGAAATAGGATGAAAAAAGATTATTACGAAGTGCTTGGAGTGGGCAGGGATGCAACAAAAGATCAAATAAAGAAGGCTTATCGTCGTCTCGCCCTCAAATGCCATCCAGATAAATGCAAGGGAGCGGATACAGAAGAAAAATTCAAGGAAATATCGGAGGCGTATGCCGTCCTTTCGGATGATGAAAAAAGAAGGCAGTACGACATGTACGGGCATGCAGGCATAGACAGCCAGTACAGTTACGAGGATATTTTCAGGGGTGTCAATTTCTCCGACATATTCCGCGACCTCGGCTTCAACTTTGGCTTTGATGACATATTCCAGCAATTCTTCGGCGGGTTTGGAGGAAGGCACAAGCCGCAGAAGGGCAGAGACATCCTATATCGGACGACAGTATCACTTGATGATGCGTATTTTGGAGGAGAAAAAGAAATAGATGTTAAAAGGAAGGAAAAATGTCCTGACTGCAACGGCTCTGGAAAAGCAACGGGAAGCAAGGTTGTTAAATGCCCCGTGTGCCATGGAACCGGGCAGGCTAGGCAGACGAGCAGCACGCCTTTCGGCCATTTTACACAGATAACAGTATGCCCAAAATGCAACGGTGAGGGTGAGACAATAGAGAATCCATGCAAGAAATGTCACGGTGCAGGAATCGTTGAAAGACGAAGAAAAATCAAGGTGAAAATTCCGAAGGGTGTTGTCGACGGGATGAGACTCAGGCTTGCCGGTGAGGGTGAAGCAGGGAAGAAGGTGCCATCCGGTGACATGTATCTGGAGATTTATGTAGAGAAACACAGGAAATTTAAGAGAAACGGGGACGACCTCATCACCGTTAAAAAAATTTCGTATCCAGAAGCGGTGTTAGGAAATGAAATCAGAGTGGAGACAATGGACGGCACGGGGAAAATACGCATACCTCCCGGCACGAAGAATGGAGAAAAATTTGTGTTGAAAGGGAAAGGAATGCCGCGGTTGCATGGCGGCTACGGCAACATGATTGTGCAAGTTGTCGTTGACATACCAAAGAAAATTTCTTCCAGAGAGAGAGAAATTCTCGAGGAGCTTGCAAAGGAAATGAAAGTTGATATGAAAGCCACGGGCATGAACTTTTTTAGGCGCGGAAAATGAAATGTAGTAAGTGCGGAAACGAAGCAGTTACCTTTATCAGGTATAACGGGACACATCTGTGCAGGGAACATTTTATTGAGTATGTGGAAAAAAGAGTGAGGAAGGATACCCGCAAGCAGGACATAAGAAAAGGAATTGTTGCCGTTGCTTTGTCCGGCGGAAAGGACAGCCTTACAGCCCTCTACACAATGAATGACATAATCAGAAAGCACAGAAACAAAGAACTTCATGCAATTACCGTTGATGAAGGCATTGCCGGGTACAGACAAAAAACGATAAAAGTGGCACAAAAGCACTGTGAACGACTTGGGGTGGAGCATCATATCATATCTTTCGAAGAAACAATTGGCTATGCTGTTGATGAAATAAGTTACATGAGGGAAGATCTGGGAGAATGCACGTACTGTGGCGTTTTCCGGAGAATGTGCCTGAATAAGAAGGGAAGGGAAATAAATGCAAAAAGCATAGTGATGGGCCATAATCTTGATGATGTTGCACAGTCCGTCCTTATGAATTTTGTAAATAATGATATGGAAAGAATGGCAAGGTTCGCCCCGCACAGGAAGGTTCAGCCAGGATTGATTCCCCGCATATTGCCATTGAGGGTTATCCCGGAAAAGGAGACAACGCTGTATGCTCTTCTAAAGGGCATAGACGTCATAGAGGATAAATGCCCGTATTCTGTAAGGGCATCACGCGGCACGTTCAGGGATATTATCGCCAGATTGGAGCATGAGTACCCGGGCACAAGGCACAGCGTATTGAACAGTTATCTCACAATTGCCAATTACCTGCAGGAGCAATATCCTCCAGCAAAACTCAACCCATGCCTCAAATGCAGAGAACCCACATCCCAGAAAATATGCAGGGCATGCATATTGAGGGAAAAATTGGAGGCATGGGATGGTTAGAAATAAGCTTTCTTGGTAGTAGGTTAAAAAAAGAAGAAAAAGATAGGATAATGGAAACAGCCCGATTCGGTGTCCCCTCCTCCACTTTACCCTACCTAAAAAGCCGGGCCTGCACATGATATGATTTATTCGCCATAACGGTTAAAAGCCATAAACCATTATAGGTTGAGATGTTGACAGAAAACGCCATGAAGGTTCTTGAGAAGAGATATTTAAGGAAAGATAAAAAAGGAAAAATCATAGAAAGCCCGGAGGAAATGTTCCACAGGGTCGCAAAAGATATTGCGGGGGCAGATGAAAAGTATGGGGGGAATGTAAAAAAGACGGAAAAAGAGTTTTATGAGATGTTATCGCAGTTAGATTTTCTTCCAAACTCACCTACATTAATGAATGCAGGAACGTCGATACAGCAGCTTTCTGCCTGTTTCGTACTTCCTGTAGAGGATTCCATGGAAGGGATATTTGAGGCCATAAAAAATACGGCTCTCATACACCAGTCAGGAGGAGGCACAGGATTTTCATTTTCGCGAATAAGGCCCAAAGGCGATATAGTTCACTCCACGGGAGGTATTGCATCGGGTCCCATCTCCTTCATGAAAGTATTCAATGCCTCGACTGATGTGATAAAACAAGGGGGCAGGAGGCGCGGGGCAAATATGGGCATTTTGCGCGTGGATCATCCTGACATAATGGAATTTATAACATCAAAGAAAGACCAGAAGGAACTAACCAATTTCAATATCTCGGTGGCGGTAAACAAAACTTTTATGAATGCGGTTGAAAAAAAGAAAAAATATTCCCTTATAAGCCCAAGGACAAAGAAGCCTGTGGGGGAGCTGGATGCAGAGGAAGTATTCGATAAAATAGTAGAGATGGCCTGGAGAAATGGCGAGCCGGGAATAATATTTTTGGACAGAATAAATGAAGATAATCCCACACCAAATGTCGGGGAAATAGAATCGACAAATCCGTGTGGGGAGCAGCCACTTTTACCCTATGAGTCCTGCAATCTCGGTTCAATAAATCTTTCGCATATGGTCAAGGATGGTAAAATTGACCTTGATAAATTGAGAGGTGTCACATGGAGAGCCGTCCACTTTTTGGATAATGTCGTGGATGGAAATAAGTATCCGCTGAAACAGATAAAAAAAATGACCTTGGCAAACAGAAAAATTGGCTTGGGTGTCATGGGGTTCGCAGACATGCTGATTCATATGAAAGTGCCGTATAACAGTGAGGAGGCGTTGAAAATAGCCAGGAAAGTGATGTCATTTATACAGGAGGAAGGGAGGAAAGCATCGGTTGAGCTGGGAAGGAAACGGGGCTCTTTCCCGAATTTTAAAGGTAGCATATGGGACGGAAAATACGACGCAATGAGAAATGCTACGGTAACCACCGTTGCACCCACGGGAAGCATTTCAATAATAGCTGGATGCTCTTCAGGTATAGAACCTCTGTTTGCCGTTACCTTCATAAGAAATGTTCTGGATAAAGATGACCGTCTGGTAGAGGTTAATCCTTACTTTGAAAAAATTTCAAAGGAGAGAGGATTTTATGACAATGAATTAATGAACAAAATAGCCGGCAACAAAGGCTCCGTTCAGGGATTGCGGGAAATACCCAAGGATGTACAAAAACTGTTTGCCACGGCACTCGACATAGCTCCAGAATGGCACATCAGGATGCAGTCAGCCTTTCAGGAATACACAGATAACGCAACTTCCAAGACCGTAAATTTCAGGGAGGAAGCAACAAAAGAGGACGTACGGAAAGTATATCTTCTCGCATACAAATTGAGATGTAAAGGTGTGACGGTATACAGATATGGAAGCAGAAAAGATCAGGTGCTTGTTACGGAAGAAAAGGAAGCAGGAGTCACCAAACCAAAACCCCGCCCCGTCATAGTTTACGGTGTCACAAGGAAAATGAGTACGGGTTGCGGTAATTTGTACGTAACTATGAATGAAGATGAGGAAGGGCTTTTTGAGGTATTTGCGCGGCTTGGAAAAGCGGGGGGATGTGCAGATGCACAACTTGAAGCCATAGGAAGACTGATTTCTCTATCTCTGCGTTCCGGAGTGAAGACCGATGCGATAATAAAGCAATTAAAAGGCATAAGATGTCCGTCACCGTTGCTCGCCAGGGGGGGAGCCATACTCTCATGTCCCGATGCGGTTGCAAAGGCTCTTGATGAGCACTTTAAAGGGAAGAGGTTGCCGGAGACACCGAGGCTCAGTAATTTTGAAATCAAAAAAGTTCCCTATATCCATGCTCCGATAGGTCCCGTGGGCGTGTGCCCTGATTGCGGCAGCCCCATGATATATGAAGAAGGCTGCAGAATATGCAAGAACTGCGGATATTCAACGTGCGGCTAAATTGATTCTTAGGTGCTGTAGCCCTCTATCTATATAGTTAGAAATAACCTTACCTTTCAGTGAGAGACGAATTGCCCATACTTTCTTTTTTGGACTCTGACGAGTGGTTGTTGGTACAACATTCAGGGATATATGAGGCCCGACCGAAGGGAGGGGTTTGAGCGAAGCAAGGGATTTGGGTGAGCGGTAACAAACCACATACCCGCTTTGTTCTTTGTTATACGCTCCAAACAGAGCGACAGCGGATTGGGGGTGAAATTGGGCAAGGAGCACAAAGGTGCGATGCAAAGTCATGTAGGAAGAGAGGTTTCCGGAAAGCCGTCGTTTGGTTGTCCATTTTATCCCTCTCGTGAGTGTGCGTACGCCACCTTCTTACCTAACAACGTTTGCCCTTTTTAATAGTTCGAGGGCATTCTGGTAGCTCTCCAGTTTCATAATATGTTTTAAATCGTTCTAACCATAAAGGCTCTTCACGACTTTGGATAAAATCCACAAATTTCGTAAGTCTTTTCATTGTCTCAGGCTTTACCACATGCTCGATATTGCATGCATCATCATCTGCTATCTTTTCATCAAGGCCAAGGATGACAAAAAAATCTCTCAATACCTTATGTTTTTTTGTTAGCTCAATTGCTATCTCTTCTCCTTTTTTAGTCAGTGTAACTCCGCTATATTTCTCGTAGTTTACGTATCCCTCATTACCCAATTTTTGGAACATCTCTGTCACTGCGGAAAGACCGACGTTAAGGATACGGGAAACATCTGTTACCTTAGCATATCCTTTCCTTTGAACGACATCATAAATCGTTTCTATGTACTCCTCTGCTCTTCTTGCGGCCATTCTTTCACCATATAAAGTTCGGTAAGCCGAATTATTTTTGGTAAATAATAGTGCAAGTTTGTATTTAATAATTGCTATGTTTTCGCTCATTTCTTACATCCCCTCTTTATTCCTCGCTCCATCATTTTTTGTATTTGTCACTTTTATCCCAATAAACCAACCAACAAAACACAAACCACCCCAAGAGCAAGGCAAATCGTGCCAATCTTTGGATACTGTCTAATTCTTGCCGCCGGGATTAATTCTTCGATAGATATATAGACCATGAAACCGGCTGCAACAGCGAGAGAAGCACCCAACACTTCTAATCGTGATCCGCTAAGAAAGAAGTAACCCAAGGCGAAACCAACAATCTCAAATAATATTGTTGCCGTCGTTATGATGAAAGATTTCATTCGTCTCTTCGTCATTCCATATAAGGGAACGATTGTTGCTATGTTTTCTGGCACATCTTGTGCAGCTATGCCCAGAGCGATGGTGATACCGAACTCGGGGGAAAGAGTGAAGGCCACACCGATAGCCAGTCCTTCTGGTATATTGTGAAGTGCTATGCCGATGACAAGCATGGTCACACTTCTCTTGACAGATGGTTTCTCTTTTTTGAGAAGCTCTGGATTTATGTGTGGCAAGATTCTATCAACAACTCGCATTATGATTATTCCGAATAAAAAGGAGATTATTACCAAATAAAAAGATATGATTCCCAGACTTTCTGGTATCAATTGAAAAAATGATATGCCCAACATCATTGAGCCAGCGAATGCCAAAGAACCGTACAAGAAAATCTCTTTTGGTTTTTTAATTAATCCAACCAAAGAGCCCAACGTTTGCCCAATGAAAATTAGGGTTATTATCAATAATAGATTGTTCATTTTCTCAGTTTTCCTTTAGCATGTCTAAACATGTTCTCCAAACCATCTTATCACTTCTTTTGAATTTACATGTAGAGTTCTGACGGTATAACGCGTCCCTCAATAACAACCGACTCTTCTTCACCCAGAAAACCTGCTACAATAAGATCAATTGCTTGATCTTCTGTCAGCCCTCTACTCCTCAAATAATTCAATACTTCTTCTGATATTTTACCCACTGATGCTTCATGGGTGAGTGAAGCATCCTTATTATTGTTTACGAGTTCGGGTATCGCATTTATGCTTGAATCCTCGGCTAACAGCAAGCCCATACAGTCCACGTGCCCTGTTCCAGCATCATTTGCTATCATCTTGCTATGAGCAGTTATTCTGGATTTTTTGTCACCTATCATCCTTATTCTTGAAATTCCGTTGGATTCTTTCCCGTTAAGAAAAGTAGAGTCGTATATCTCGACTTTACCATACTTAGCCAAAACGGTTATTACAAGATTTGCCGAAGAACCTGATTCTATGTAGGTATTGTTCTTCATTTTTAACTTCATCGGCACCTCAATACACTTGTAGGTATGGGACAATTCTGCACCTTTCCCCAGAAAGAATTCCAAATTTGATTCAACAACGTCTCTTTTTCCCCATTTGTGAAAATGCCTTATCTTTAATCTAGAATTTTCTTTTAAAATGATTTTTGAATGCCCTATGTGACTTCCACATAGATTCTTTTTGATTGCATTGCAGACGCTGTTTATCTCCGCTTCTATATTTTTTTCTATCACCACCAAATTTCTTGGATTCTGAGAAACTTCTGGCGAGGAGATGGCAATACAAGTAGTTAAAGGATGATCTGTCTGTTTCTTTACCCAGATAAAGTATCCTTCTTCTGGTTCCTGCTCAAAATAGTCTCTAACCCATCCAAATTTCTCATAGGCTTCAGGACTTTGGAGTATCGTTACTCCTTTCCTCCCAATGATTTTCTTGACCTTATTATCAATTTGAGAATAATTTACGCTTTTTGCACTCCTTACATCTTTCATATCCATCTCTCCTAATCACATTCCATACCTCCTCCCGCTTCTTGGAAGAGCATACGATTTCCCCATCGAGCATAACATGAGCCACATCTGGCCTAATGAAACGAAGTATGTCACCTCTGTGTGTGATCAAAAGGAGCGAAACATTACTGTCAAGTAATTTATCCTTTATAACCAATGCTAATCTCTCAAGTCTTTCTATATCAAGTCCGGCATCTAACTCATCAAAAATGACAAAACTTGGAGATAAACTTATTATCTGTATTATTTCTGATAATTTTCTTTCTCCACCAGAAAAACCGACGTTTATTTCCCTTTCCAAAATATCTGGGTTTATTGAGAATTCTTTTATGTCTGTCGTCTGTCTGGAGATTTTCTCCAAGAGTTTAGATAATGTCACTCCTTTTATGATGGGAGGATGCTGGAAGGCTAAAGATATCCCCAACTTCGATCTTTCATCTATTAATAAATTCGTTATATCTTCTCCTTTAAAGTTTATTTTTCCTTCTGTGATTTTATAATCTGGGAATCCCATTATGACCTGAGCCAAAGTAGATTTTCCCGAAGCATTTGGACCTAACAATGCATGTACTTCTGCATTTTTAATCTCTAGGTTAATGCCCCTCAAGATATCTTTGCCACCTACCTTTATTGATAAATTCTCTATTTTCAGCATAGTTCTTCCAATTAATTTTAGGATTCCCTAAATATATATAGCGTTAGGCAAATAAATAACCTATCCTAAAAAAATTAGATTTTTCTTTAAAACCAAAATTATTTCTTGCACTCGGTAGGGAATTCACCAGTTTTTGAATATATTTTGAAATACTCTATCCATTCTGGTATTCCTCTTGGACAATTCTGACAATTCTTCATGAAAGATACAAATTTCTTAAGTTGGATTATCGTTTTTGAATCGAGATTGTGCTCCATTGTGCAAGCATCTTTATCGGCTATTGAATCTGGAATTTGCAACAATTTCAATAACTCTACGAGAGTATCGTGTCGGTCTTTTACCGATTTTGCGATTTCCTCTCCTTTTTGCGTTAGCGATACACCTTCTTATCTTCTATATACAACAAAACCCATTTTATCCAATTTTTTCATCATCTCAGTTACACTCGATGGCTTAACATCTAAAGTAGTAGATATGTGCATTGTTTTGACGTAACCCCTATCTTGAGTGATGTTGAGTATCGCCCCTAAGTAATCTTCTACCTTTCTAGTGAGCATCGTCCCCCCTTATGCATGAATTCCTAAGTTTCTCACCGTCTAAAATCTTGCAAATTTCAGAGGCATTCAATAGGTTTCTCTGCTTCTGCATCTTTCCCCAAACTTCTCTCCAGTTCATCTTATTTCTCGTTTTGAGTATTCTTCATTTAAGAGCCTTTGATACATTCCATTCCCTTCTCTCGTTATTACGTACATCTTGGTTTTTGAATCTGATGATTGGGAACTACATTTCATTGGACACAAACTACAACCAGTTCTACGGATAACCTCTTCTATATAACCCAAATGTATCATTGACTCTATCATCGCTCGGACGGTAGACTTCCTCATACCCAGCTCCTTAGCAACATCATCAATTGTTTTTCCCTTACTTATTTTTGATAGGATATCTCCCATTTTATTCATGTTTCTCCCCTTCTCAGCAATCTAATATAGTATACTACCACCAGCGAAAAAGGCAGCAAGAACAGAGAAGGCATATATGGTGGTGCATATGTTTCAAAGAATCCTTCTAACGTGTTAAACCACCCTCCTTCTTCTCCACCGGGGATTGATTCCAACATCGTTGAAAATATCTGCATGCCAACAATGAGCCATATCATCACGCTGGCCATTACAGCTTTCGCTTGCTCATGGATGTCTGCAAAATTTTTAGTGCTAGATAGATAAAACAATCCTGCGAACCATAGAATAAGTCCTCTCCATAATAGGAATTCACCAGACATCTCCATAATACCCCAGGTAAGACTTTTACCTGCCAAGCCCAGCACCAGCCCTATTGCTCCAAAAGATGTTACAACAATGCCAAAAATAGCGAAGTATATGCTTCCAATTTTGTATTTTACATTATCACTCATTTTATGCCACCCCTAGTATTATCCATACAAAATGAAGTAGCCCACCGTACAAGAAGACCACTGCTGCAAGGGTTGTTAGGTTGCCGAATAGCACTTGCGCCACGCCTTTCCATCCGCCTTCTCTACCTTCTTTAATAATCATAGCGAAGGTTGCAACACATGGAAAGTAAAGGCTGACAAGCACAACCGAGGTAACCAATTGATACGTTGTCATTTCAATAGCAGAGAGCTGTGCAACAGCTAGATCCTTTCTCAGAAACGCTGCTATTAGTGGCCCTACAGTTTCTTTTGGCACGCCAAACCATCCCGATAACAAAGGCTCCAGGGCATTAGCCAGCCGATCTATAATACCTGCTAGATACAATACATTGACAATCACTACACCCAATAAAACGAATGGGATTGCGGTTGTAAAGAAGCTTTTTGTTCTCGTCCACAATTTTCTTCCTACATTTCTTGCCATTGGTTTTTGATAAGGAGGAACATCCAACAGCATTTCAGGAGATTTCCCGGGTATAATCTTGTTAAGAATGAAACCAAATATGAAGTATCCCATCAACAGATAGAGCATAACAAAGCCAACATATCTTGGGATCACCTCCAACATTATACCAAGCTGAGCGCCACAGGGAATAAATATTGCCAGTAATGTCATCATCATGAAACGTTGCTTTTTTGTTTCCAGTGTTCGAGTAGCTGTCACCGCCGGCACATTGCACCCAAGGGAAAGAATCATAGGCACTATCGCGAAACCGTGCAATCCTATTTTATGCAATACCGTATCAATGAGCACCGCCAGTCTAGGCATATAGCCACTATCTTCTAAAATGATCAGGAATAGATAGAATGCAATTATCGCAGGCAGAACAACGCCTATCGCCACGAAAAGACCACTGGTAAGCATCCCAAAAGCTTCGAAACAATTGTCTGCTGCCGGGTCGCCAACAAAGATATAGTGAATCCAACCATCGCTGGCTGTCGGCCATACCTCCTGCAACCAAGGCAGCCAATGCCCATCAAATATTTTAACAAAGAATCCGTCGGTAAAGAAACCTGCAAATGCACCGAAAAATGCCCAGAATCCATACAGAACTGCAATAGCAATAGGTATGCCTGTCAGAGGTTTAACAGTGATCTCAGCGATAGCATCCTTCAAAGTATGCCTATATTCACCGAACTTCACGGTTTTTTTAGATATTTTATCAATAAGATCCCATCTTTCATCAACTGTAAGTTTCATTGTATTTCACCACCTACTTTTCTGATTATTTCCCCAACCTCAACCAATGACGCTTCCTTTATCTTCGATACCAATTCTTTGACTCCCCTGCCACTTATCGCTATCGTGGGAACTATTGGAACGCCAAGGATATGCTGCAATTCATTCACATCAATCTGTATATTCTTATCCTCTGCAACATCCCACATATTCAATGCAATTACGACAGTGTAACCCTCCTCGATAATTTCAAGAGCGAGGTAAAGCCCTCGCTCTATTTTTGTAGAATCAATCACGCATATAATAACAGAGTCCCTATTCTCTCTAAGCATTTTTACCGCAACTTCTTCTGCTTTATCTTTAGGCTCCAAAGAAAAAGTGCCGGGGACATCAATGACTTCCACATCCTCTCCTCTTAGTCGCGTATACCCTTTTGTAAAATCCACTGTTGTACCAGGATAATTTGACTCCGTGACATTTGCTCCTGTTAAGCGGTTGAAAACAACACTTTTACCCACGTTTGGGTGACCCATAAGCAAAATCCTCATTTTTCCACCTCTATTATAATTTTATTTGCAATTCCCACTCCCACAGAGATGGCGGACCCGTCCACTGTAACGACAATAGGACCTTTTACGGGCTGTTTTGCAGCCAGCTTAATTTTTTTACTCACTCTGATGCCCATTCCAGCTACTTTCTCTCTTAATCCCCCTTCTATGCTATTTACAATACCTTCTTCCCCAGGACTCATTTCAGATAACTTTTTTCTCATGTTTACACCCTATTACCCTAATTTTTTTTGCCATACCCCGACCAATAGAAACTACATTCCTATCAACCTCAATGGTGATAGGTCCTTGACAAGAAATCGCTCTAACAAAGCTACCTTCGGATACGCCCATCAGAGCCAATCTCTGTCTGAGACCATGTCTTCCCTCTATTGCAATGATTTTCGCCAGTTCGCCTGGTTTTAGTTGTGCGAGCTCCATTATTCCTCCTTTTCTAACATCGTTTGTTCGACGGTCTTTTGAAAGATTTCTATTCTGGACACTTAATCACATCCATTTACTCGGATTATCGGATACATTATGGCATACCGTATATTCCCTGCGATATTTAAAAATTTCGGCTAGCAGAATTATCTACGGCAGACAAAACATTCTGTTAGGAAAAGTTACTAAAATATTTCAGCCATTCTATAAAGGCAAACGCACACCCCTTTTAGATCACCAAACACTTTTCCCTCATGATTGAAACTAACTTGTATTTTGCGAACTTTGTATTTACATAACTCTCCACTTCGGAGTTATTTTGATTTAATCTACAGTCGGTCCTCTCTATGGTTAGCCTGACCAGATTATTCCCGAGGATATGTCTTCAGGCTCTCTTTCGCAATAAAAACATTTGATACGGAGCGGCTCTCTACTTTTGACAACGAAGCGGGGCTTGACGGGCTCATTAGAGTTTGATATGCAATTCGGGTTCGCACATTTCACAATTCCGACAATTTCATCTGGAATGATGACCCGGTGTTTATCCGCCACTTCATAATCTCTGATGATATTTATCGTTGCGTTCGGGGCAATCAACGCTATTTTATCCACCTCATGGCTTTTCAGTTCTCTATTCTCAATTTTCACGATATCCTTTTTTCCTCCCTTGCCCTCTACGTTCATCACAACACTGATTATGGAACCACCAGCGCCTTCCGAGATTTTTAGGATTTTCAGAACTTTGAGAGCGTATCCCGGGGTGATGTGGTCAATTACGGTTCCGTTTTTTATTGGCTGAACTTTTAATTCCTTCATTCTTCACCCCCTAAAACTAGAGATATTAAAGCCATTCTTACGGGCACCCCATTAAAAGCCTGCCGGAAATAGGATGCATATTTCGTCCCGTCTACCTCTGGGTCTATTTCATACACTCTCGGAAGGGGATGCATCACTATCGCATTATCCTTTGCATTTTCCAGCATTTTATTGTCTATCCTGTATATTCCCACTACTTTGTTATATTCCTCTGGATCGGGGAAACGCTCTCTCTGTATCCTTGTGATATAAAAAACATCAATATCTCCTACAACTTTTTCCAGATCGGTTTCAAATGATATTTTTGCGCCCAACCCCTCACATTCTTCCACTACTTCAGAAGGTATCTGTAACTGTTCCGGGGCAATGAACATTATCTCTGCCTTGAATAAAGCCAGGGCATATGCAAGGGAATGAATCGTCCTTCCATACTTCAGGTCCCCTATAAGCGCCACTTTGTTGTTTTCTATGTCTCCTTTTTCCTTTTTTATGGTAAATAAATCCAGTAAACATTGAGTCGGATGATGGCCGGCCCCGTCCCCGCCGTTTATAATGGGTACAGATGCAAATTCCGCAGCCATTCGAGCCGAGCCTTCATGGGGATGGCGCATGACGATAATATCGCAATAACTTTCTGCAGTTCTTATTGTATCTGCAAGACTCTCGCCCTTCTGCATAGATGTCGCCCCCGGCTGAGCGAATCCTATAACATCGCCCCCAAGTCGCTTCATTGCCGTCTCAAATGAAAGGCGTGTTCTCGTCGAGGGCTCAAAGAAAAGAGATGCCATTATTTCCCCTTCCAGCAAGTTACTTTTCTCTTTCCCCTGGGCAATTGTGGCCATGCTTTCGGCAACATTCAAGATATGCAATATCTCTTCTTTCGTCAAATCTTTTATGGAAACTATATCCCTGCCCTTGAAATTCATCATAGATATATTGCAATGGGATTAATAAAAGTTGGTGATGCATGCCTTCTTTCAGTACTTTTTCTGTGGATTCATTGCCATTTGCTTTTGATATCTGGGTTAAAACTTCTTGGATATGTTTTCTTCCAGCAATGCCAACTTTTTTTCTGCTTTTTCCATTATCTCATTTGCCATAGAGACGATCAGTGCGAGATAATCCTCGCCACAAAGTATGTTTCCGTTAATGCCGAGTGGAACATCCAACTCTTCCGTGCTGCATATCTCCACGGCGACCTTACTACCGATGGATTTTATACCTGAATTTTTAAAACCGCTCTGTTTTGCAACCTTGACCAAATCCGATGCCATTCCTATATCTGTCGCCGATACATGGAAAATGGGCGGCTGGGCAAGGAACCATATTTCCCCCCTATCTGATTTTTCAAGCGAATCCATTACATCGTTCACATTTATCTTCCTATCCCACTTTCCAAGGAATTTTGCATTGAGCTTGTCCCCGATTGACGGTAGCTCCAGTACAACTATTCTTCCCGAGCAGCTGCTCGTTGTAAAAAAATACTCTATTTCATTCAATTTTTCCAGTATGGACAAAGCCTTTCTGTCAACCTCTCCATTCACTACCGCCTTTTCCAGAACTTCCATGGCTTTTTCCTTTGCCTGCAAAAATTTTTTACTTCCCAGCTTTTTTACTTCTTTACCAAGTGGATGTATGATATCTTTCAACTCCCCCTTCCTTATAACCATAGTGCCGACAATGCCGACAATGACACCCGCCAGACCATCATAAACTAAATCCATCATGGTATCGTTCAACCCAAGCTGTGCTTTTGGTGCACCGACAAAAATCTGGTCAGAGAAAAATTCTCCCACTTCCCATAATGTTCCTATGGCAATGGTAAATATTACAATAAAAAAGCCTATCATAAAAAGATCCATGCTAAGGCCTTCCCAGTACACATCAAGCAAATATATGATAACTAGGGCAAAAAATGCCACGATACTGGAAACCATGAAATGGGCTATCTTGTCATAATACGGAATAGAGTAAAAATGAAGTACACCGCCCCATACGTGGAGAGAAAGAGCAAAAGCAATGAGCAGTTCAGTAATCCATGGAAGAGAGATGTGATAACTTCTTTTTATGAACAGCGGGCCAATTGCAAGGAGAAAAGCAAAAAAGCAAGCAACAGACCACAGCCAGTCCTGTTTATATGCTGACCATATGCCCATCACAAAAATGAATGCTTTCAGGGTATGCGATATAGCTATCCCTACTTTTTCTCTCTCTTTCACAACGCTATAACCACTATCCCATATTAAACTTTTTTAGCGTAAAACGAAAATGGGATATCCAATAACTCTTACTTTGTCAGAGTTATCTCCATTGAAGATACGTTTCTCTTGCCGCCCTCCCCTGATTCTATTTCCTCGGTGGCTATTGATATGTTGGATACGGTAGCATCCCGCAAAAATTTGTTTTTCACTATCTCGGCAGCGTCTACCGCCCTGGAAATCGCTCTTCCACGAGCTTTCAGGATAACATTCTTTGCCCCCTGCTCAAATTCCGTTATCACGGCAATAACGTAGCTCATTGGCGCTTTGTTTCCGACAAATACTACATTTTCTTCGCTTTTTTCTCTGCTCTTTTCTTCGTTCACTATATCACCACTTCCCTCAACATAAAGTGTTATTTAAAATTTTTTGTGACCTGCATATTATTCGTATAGTCCTTTCCTGTAATGGCGGTGCAGACGTTTTACCGACCTGTCGTATGAAAGCGTCTTTTTTCAAGCAATGGGTTTACTCTCCTTAAATTTTCCAGAACCTTTTCCCTTATCTCCCTGCTTCCTATTTTCTCCGGAATGAATTCTTCTTTCCTACCATCTTTCTTGATGACTATTTTTGGTATGATATTAAATGCAAATAAAGTTTTTTTATAAGTTTGTCTGTACAGTAAAACCAAAATTAGCTAAAACTATAAGGAAGATAAAGTATATACCAAGTTAAAACCTTAAGAGGAAGAGATAATGGAAAAAGGCCATGAAGAATTGATAAAAAAGGCTCAAGGGCAGCCAGACATTAAAGATTTAATGAGGGTTAAAGTGAAATTCTTTTCAACACACAGAGAGGCTGTGGGCAGGAATGAAATCGAAATCGAGCTGAAAGAAAAGGCAAACATCAATGAGATGATGAATATGCTTATGAACACCTATCCAGAATTAAGAAAATTAATCGACTATACCATACTATCGTTAAACCATAGATATGCAAATGGAACAGAGCCGCTGAAAGACGGCGATGAGGTCACAATATTCCCACCAGTTGGAGGAGGTTGACAACATGAATATACTGCTCGGGGTGGGCAACGAACTTAATGGCGATGATGGTATAGGCGGATGGATAGCCCGCAATTTTTCTTCCAAAGAATGGATATCAATAGATTGTTTCACCGTTCCCGAAAATTACATGACCGAGATAAAAAGATACAAAGCGGAAAAAATAGTTATCGTGGATGCCGCTGATATGGGACTTGAAGCAGGCGACATAAGAATTATCCCGAAAGAAAAAATAGGTTCGGCCAGCTTTTCCACCCATTCTTTGCCTCTCTCGGTTTTTATAAGCCATATTGAGAAAATAACAGAAGCAGATGTATCGCTGATAGGAATACAGCCGAAACAATTTTATGGGGAAATCAGTAAAGAAGTGAAAAGAGCGGGGGAAAAGTTGCTGGAAATATTGAAAAAGAAAAATCTTGATGAAATAGGAATACTAATGTCAAAAAACAGTATAGAGGATAAAGCAGATATGCCGACTTCAAAAAGAGTGGCCGTCATTAAAAATATTAAAAGAAAAAGAAAGAGGAGAGAGTTTATGGCATCACTGGTACTGGTTCTGTCCACTCTGGGCTATAACATGTCATTGTTGGATCTCCGAAGACAACCTGACCACCGTCACCTGTCAGAGAAGAGGAGCCGTACATTGCAGTAGGATCATCTGTGGTGTGATCACGTTCAAAGAGCCACAGATATCTTGAAAATGCCTCACCGATGCTGTCACCGTTGACAAACACGTCATGTGTCCAATAATCGTCTATCAGATCTGACATTGGACATAGCCCGCTCCAAATGTTTCCATAGCATATTGTACCTCCGTGTGATAGCATTACTATTGGTCCCAGGTGTGCTTGCGTTGTACAGGACATCCACAGATCCCATATACAATGTACATTTCCGAGCAGTTGATCTACCCACTTGAAATGGATGAGGTCATACAAATTTGGCTCCTTGGCATTGTACCATGTGAATCCGCCCCACCTTGCCGACTTCGTTTGCTTGTCATCGTACATGTATCCGCGCCATGCATCAGGCCAGTTAAAGTCCTTCAGATTTTCGTGCTTTAATTGCACATACGGGAAGGCCTCTTCAACATTCTTGTACTGGCATGATATACCCGAGCCACCTGTTCCATGGCCGGAATAGTACCAAACACTTACTCCTTTGTTGAATCTTTCCAGTAGACCATCCCACACGCAGTGTCCCTCGTAGAATCTGCCGTGAGAGCTAAAGGCTTCCTTGAACGCCTGTGAAGAGTATGCCGGAGTGGTTTTTCCATCATTGGTTGTCCATGTCCTGCCGTCGGGGAAATTCATGAGCTGCGTGGTTGTAACATCCCTTCCAGGGTTGGCGTACATAATCGCTGGGTACAAGATACACCTGACAATATGAGCAGACGAGAATGCTGCAGTCGCTCCCGGAATATGTCCCGCATATGAATTATTCCCCGTCATTATTCTAGTGGCAAAGTCTCGTATGTCTGTATCACGATCTGCTACAAAGAGATATGCTTCTTTACCTCCTAAATCTAGACCATACTTTGCTGTCAAATTGCCATAGATTCCATCATGTATCGCTGATGGCCATCTTTTCTCCAGGTCAAATCCTATAGGTGGCAAATTTTGGTTCTGTATGAAGTCCTTGATGGCTTCCATCAGATCAAATGGCTTGCCCATGTTTGGCGGATGACCAAGAGAACGGCTTCCATGATAGAAGTCGCCGTTGTATTCACACCATGTCCGTAATTTATCCAATGTATCATATGCTCCTGCTGCCTCTCCAATGTTTAAAACTGGGGAACCGTGATATGCAGCCGCCATTGCCGCCGGAGCGAAGTATCCGTCGCCGGTTGCAAGAGACGTTATTGTTATGAAGTTCTCTGAATTTGCATCTGCCTTTATGGCATCTACCACTTCCTGCATCGTGGTGTATTCCGTTGCACCGCTAATGCTTGCACTGCTCACTCCGTTTATGTTGACAAATATGACGTTGGACACACCCAGGGTGGAAAGCGCATCCGATGTTTCTGACGGCACGGTATCCTTCGTCACGTACAGCAGGGGAGCATGATTGAGCGAAGCGATTACAGCACCGTTTGCTGCTGACAGAGCTGCCGATGTTCTATCCGGGTTGTGTTCTCTTACTTCTGCCGTGATGTGATAACTTCCGCTGTAACCGATATCTCCCTGTTCATGATCAAGATACGGAACGACAATGGCAGTCCACTTCCCTTCCATCGGATAGTTAACTTCAACACTATATTCTGTATGTGGCTCCACTATCCACGTACGAAATTCATCATAGTCATGCAGCCAATGCCCTCCGTTCCATATGTGGATTGGATTTATTTCTCCGCCATTATAATGTGGAACACTTGGTCTCCTTACATTACCGTATGGATCGATAAGGTAAACTATCAGGTTGGACGGTTCGTCTGTCGTGATTGTTACCTTTATTGTTGAGTCCGTATTGTCAATCGGTATTTTGTATCTATCTCCCGCATATTTTATAATCTGGAATTCTTCTAATCCGCTATCACTCGTAATATACGGAGCCCAGAATCCCGGAAGAATTACCGGGTAGAAGGTATCCATGTCAGGCCCCTTGAAATCATATGGATATGGCCACCAGTCTTCCATTACAGCTTCATATCTTGGAGTGATAAGCCCTGTATCGCCGCCGAAATTATCGCCAAGAGTAACCAGGTGTATAGCACCCCACTTCTGTCCGATGAACATTGGAACTGCCTTGTTTCCGCCAACATCCTTGAACTTGGAACTCCCGGGTTGTACTCTTGTAATATCGGGCAAGGATGATATCGTTGCATCCTGGTCAAAGATATCTGTTACTGTATCCTCGAAACTGCTTCCATCAACTGCCACAACAGCTGTAGTAGATGAAGACCATCTGCTGGTAGCTATGTTTGCTGCTGCTTTTATAGGATCTGGGTCTATCACATATTCCGTGGCAGTGACACCATGTCTTGCAAGATATGCATTCCAGTCATCAATAAGGTATTGGGTCGTATCGTCAACGGTCGTGAACCAGGTTGGTACATAATCGCACCCGCGATAAACTATTGGAGAGACGTATCTCTTGCCCCCATCGATATAATTTGCTGCGGGTATTGCTGCAAGATATCCGTACTCGTCTGCATTACTGTTTTTATCATTATTTACTACAAATGTCTGTGCTACTGGCGTTATGTCCGGCTGTGGAATCGGACCTGGTGGTGCTGGTACAGATACTCCGATACTCAACTCCATCTCATATGGGCCAGAGCCGTACAGGAAGTAGTTATCGGGCCACTTGCTTGCATCCCATCCTGGGAATATGTCAAGCTTTATCTTCCATGTTCCGGATGCATCGGCAGGATATTCAAGGGTATCATCACCATAATACTGTGCAGAGTGAACCCACTCGCCGCTTGGATTGTACAGATGTACATCAAAATCGGTTTTGCTTGGGCATTCCAATGTGACTTTTATTCCCTGGCCTGTATTGGCATTAAAACTGTACCAGTCTTCCCAGTCATATGCATCGAGATATCCAAAGTAAGAGCCGGATGATATTGACATTGCCGTACCAATTGTATTTCCTGCATCCTTTCCACTTCCAGCATCATTCTGTCCGACCAGAGAAACATCCATAGTGTAGGAGCCCTTTCCTGCTCCATCGCCCGTGTAGATATGCATGAAATATTTTTCTGTTACTTCCACGGTATAATCGATTGATTCTGCTGTGGTGCCTGTATTTTCTGATACTGCTATCTGAGTTGCCTCGTAATCCACAAGCTCAACGTCAAAATTGGATTCGGGCGTTATCTTTATGCTTATTTTCTGTCCCTCGCATGCCG